>JACKDF010000039.1 GCA_020633655.1 Deferribacteres bacterium | reverse complement strand
GCACTATTCTCTTTAACCGCCATTTTGTCGCCACTTTCCGAGGTGACAATTATTTGCGATGTCGATTTTAAATTAAAGTTTTTATCCCGGGGGGTTTGGTTTTCGGAATTACAGGCATTTAGAAGAAAAACCACAGCGAAAAGCGCAAGGAGCCAATAAATTGTATACGATTTAGCGAAATTTTCCATTCAAGCCTCTTTATTTTAATTGGAATAAGGTAAGCTCAGGTATAATTCACCGAGGGTGTTTAATTCCCCCGGTGCTGGATTAAATAGATAGCTGACTTTGTCTTCAAAGCCGCGGCCAATAAACCACGCGTAACGAAAAACATCCTCTCTGTTTTCACAGATCGCAACCATCTCCGTCATTTGTTGTGCCTGCTTTTCAAAAGTGTTTATTTGCGGGTTCCAGTTGGCCATCTCGGTGATCCAAATCTGCTTGCCATATTTTTTCAGTCTGTCCAGTTGAGCAGCAAGCCCATAATCGTACCAGTGGAAGGCGAGGTAATCGATTTTAGGTTCCCTGCCGAGATTCACCTGCTTGTATGCCTCATAAAATGCATCGAGCCAAAGGACGGGATCTGCATAATTTGGCATTGTGCCCCAGGTTATTGCCGGCCCAACCAGATAGACTGTTCTGCCGAGCGCGGCAAGTTCATTGATGACTTTTTCGTATTTTGACCAGTCCAGTGCAGCCTGAGCCGGTGTGCGGTTCGCCTGATCTGTTAAATTGGGCTCATTCATCACCAGTAAATACTGGATTTCAGGGTGGTTTACTATAAAGTTTTTCACCAACGTGATGTCAGCGTCACTTGGATTTCCACCCCAGAGCATGGGAATGAATTCCATCTGATAGTCCGCGTAGTAATTTTCCTGCGCATCGGTTCGGAAATACCAATTGTACCACCAGGACACGCCATTTTTTAATGCGTCTAAATCCGATGCGTTGGTGAGATTATATGCCAATCCCCTTTTTGCACTCTTTTCGATTTGATTTGATGTGTCTTCCGGTTTGTTTGGATTTGCATCATCCTTGCAGCTGCTCATGGAAAAAATCAAAAACAGCAGGATAATGAATCTTATCATCATGGGTACCTGCCAGTTAAATAGTGTAATTAGATGTTAAAATAAAACAAGTCGCTGGCTCAGGTTTTCATCCCGGCCAGCTGTAACTTGAGTTCAAAAAAATTGTGTTGGACAGGATTTGTGCTAAATCAAACTGCTTTAGCTGCCTGCAAACCCCGACGTTTCTCGAGGGCCTTGCGGATTTCGTACGCTTTTTCTTCCGTCAATTTAAACGTCGCAACGGTGGCGATGGAGATTGCAGCGCACGCGGTTGGCACAACCACGTCAACGATGCGCATCCAGAAAAAGGTGGACTCGGATTGCTGACCGCCCAATTCGACTAAAAATCCTGTCGCATTCAGTAAAAATCCCGAAAGTGCGAAGGCCAGAGACATGCCCAGTTTCACCATCCACCAGTAGATGGAGCCATACATACCTTCCCGACGCTCACCGGTTTCCAATTCATCGAGGTCACAGACATCAGCCATCATTGAACCCATGAGGGTGAAGAGACCACCCATGCCAACGGCAATTAATGGGGAAGGAAGCAGTACTTTCCAGGGTGCTGTGGGATCATAGCACAACCATTTCAATAAACTACCGACGAGAGTTACGGCTGTGGTGAGCATAAATGTACGACGTTTTCCCAGTTTTGTAGAAATCCATGCAGTCGCTGCAATGGCGCCCAGTGTGGCGATGGAATTAATCGTGCCATAGAGTCCGATGTAATGTGCACCGACATCCTGATCACCACCGCAAACGTAGAAAATGGTGATGTAAGAACCGAAAGCGCCGACGAGCATCATGCCATTGAACAGAAAAAAAGTGCCTGCACACAATTTGAGAAACTCACGTCGTTTTAGCGTGGTTACGAGGCCTGTGCCAAATTGCAGAAGGTTGTCTTTGATACCTTGCAGCATGGAAATTTTTTCGGTCGTATCGCCATCGATTTGGGCGAAACGTTCGCGGCAAAAAATGGCGGGCATGACTCCCACTACAGCCACAAAAATGCCAATGGCGATAGCCAATCCTCGTGCTCCTTCGACGGAATCTGTGAACAGCGTATCGTTTTCCATGATTGCATAAAGCCAGGGAAGGGAAAGGTAAGCAAATTGACCCATAAAATTCATCACTGCCATGAGGCGGGTGCGTTCGTGATAGTCGGCTGTCATCTCATAGCCAAGGGCGACATAAGGTGTGGCGAATATGGTATAAAACAGGTAAAAAATGATTGAACCGATGAGGAAAAACCAGAAATAAAACATCTCGGTATTGCCTGCAGGAAGTTGCCACATCAATGCGAAGGTGAGTCCGGTGAGAATTGCACCAATAAAAATATAGGGGCGCCTTCGCCCGAACCGCGAGCGTGTGTTATCGGAAATGTAACCCATTATCGGGTCGGTAAGTGCATCTGTAAATCGTGGAATGGCCTGCAGGGTACCAACGAGTGCTGGATTAATTCCAAGCCCTACGTTGAGGACAATTGACATGAAACCAATGGCACCACCCAATAAATTGTTCACAATCGATCCAAGTCCATAAGCAAATTTTTGCCCGTAGGAAACCCGGTCTTCTGTGACTGTTACATGGTGTTCTTGAACGCTCATCAGGACTCCTCATCTCCTAAATAAAACAACCCTCTAATGGTTAAAGATGCACAGAATGTCAACAATTGTACCAGTGTTATTACGTATTAAAAAAAAGATTTTTGCCTGAATAACTATAGAAAAAATGGCTTTGTATTATTATTTTAATAATGATTTATTATCAATTTGATACTGTGTCGGAAATATCGTTATTTAGTGCCCGGGAATTTGGTGTTTTAAAATAGAATCGAGATAGGTATCTTTTTAGTGTTTAAAATTATGCTTCAAAATAATCAGAGTCCAGCCGAAAATGCAGCATTTTGCCGATTTTGAATATTTACTCCTCAATGATCACGGAGTTTTCAATCAAGGCAGGTGGATTTTCTACAAAAGCAGGAAGGAGCCAGGCTCATCGGTTGGATCTTTAATGAACATTTTTCAGGTAACAAATTATTGTGAAAAAACTTCTTACAGGTACAAATCTTTTTCTCGCCTCCCTGTTAACAACGTGCATTGCGCTGGTTGCCTATTTCTTTCCACCTGCGGGAAATGAACTGGAAAACGAGCCGGATCAGCTAGTAAAGATATACTACGCCGATAATATTTCACCGGCACACAGAGAGATAATTGATGCATTTAATGCGGAGCATGCAGGAAAAATCGAAGTCGTGACCATCGACTTACCTTTCAGTAAATTCAGTACCAATGAACGCAAAGAATTACTGGCACGTGCATTGCGAAGTAAGAGCAGTCGCCTTGATGTTTTCGCTGTCGATCTAATCTGGGTGCCACGATTTGCTCGTTGGGCAGAACCTTTGGATGAATTCCTCGAAACAAATTTGCAAATCGATTTCCTGAATTATGCACTTCAATCGTGTTATTTTGAAGATAAACTCGTCGCGTTGCCTTTGTACCTGGATATTGGATTAATGTATTATCAGCAGGATGTTCTGCAAAGCCAGTTTCCAAACTGGAAGGGCCTGGAACCGAAGCTGAAAAAGTCAATAACCTGGGAAGAGCTTATAAAAATGGGGATAAACCGGGAAAAGAAAGATGATAATTTTTATCTCTTCCCGGGTGATAACTTTGAAGGTTTGGTTTGTACTTTCATGGAACTGGTACTAAGTCAGGACCCGAAGTTCTTCGAACACAGTCCGGTACAACTTAATGCTCCCGAGAGCAGAAAGGCTCTGCAATTACTTGTTGATTTGGTGCATACTTACCACCTGACACCAGAAAAAATAACTGATTATGATGGCTATAAAGTCGACCAGCATGCGTTGCGCAACAACGGCGTTTTTTGGCGCAGCTGGCCCGGGCTTGCGGTTCAAGTACAGCATTCTCAAGCGTTGCAGGCACGGCTGAAATTCCTGCGAATTGGCGCGATCCCACATTTTGAAGGCAGCAAACCTGTTTCTGTTTTTGGGGGCTGGAATCTCATGGT
This sequence comes from Deferribacteres bacterium, assembly GCA_020633655.1. Lineage (GTDB taxonomy): Bacteria > Zhuqueibacterota > Zhuqueibacteria > Zhuqueibacterales > Geothermadaptataceae > Bioreactorimicrobium. Next base: position 4,670 of record JACKDF010000039.1, on the reverse strand, counting down.
TTCCCGGCATTCTGAAAACAAAAAAGAAGCCATGCAATTTATTAAGTATTTACTGCAACGCGAAAGTCAGTTGGCTCTTTATAAAAAAGGTGGTTACTTGCCCATCCTGAAGAATATTTATATGGATAAAGAGTTGGTTGGGAAAAATTCTGAATTATCCTATTACCATGAATTGCTGAAAAAAGGCATTCACAGGCCCTATCGTGTGGATTACACGAAATGGTCGGATGTAATTTCTTACTATGCCCACCAGGCTTTAAAAAAAGAAATGACGGTTGAGCAGGCGCTGCAAACCGCAACAGAACGAATCAATTCCAAAAAGGTTTTGGTACGATGAAAGCGAAAAATGAAAATACGGAAGCCGCAAAATCAAATCTGCTTGTCAGCCTGCGCAAATATCATTTTGAGCTCAAGCATATCATGGTTCTTTTCATTATCGTAGTCGCCGCACAGTTGCTCATTTCCTACACCCACAAATCGTCCCTGCAACGATTTTTAACGCAAACGCAGGAATCGTATCAAAGGGATTCTTCGGAGAGATTATCAAATTTAACCGCCACCGCCCTAGAATTGATATTGACAACTTCTTCTTCGCGTCAAAGCCAAATACCCGAAGAACGGCAAAAAATTATTGAAGCGTTTAATATTATTTTAAGTCAGCAATTACTTGTTCAAGGGGTAGAAAAAATTTGTGTACTGGCCACCGATGGCGAGCATGTCACAACTATAGAGAGCGGGCAGCTTTTATACGACTATTTTCTTGGTGATTCAACAACGCTTCGAATTACGGATGTTCAAAATGAAAAAGCGATTTCCATTTACTCCGGGCATGAAGACGAGCTGAAACAGAAGGAACTTATTCAAAGTGAACTCGAAGGGAAACGAACTTTCCACGTGCTCGTTCCCTTTGTCCCGAAAGGGGAATACGCCGGTGCGTTGTACATGCAAAATACCCCTGATTTTACCTTCATTACAGATGAAATAATTTCGAGCTATAATGAGTCAAGTTTGATTTTCAGCGGTCTGATTTTTTTCGGATTCCTGGCCATGTTCTTGATTTCTTCCTACACGTTGAGTGAACGCAATTTGGCACAAGAACAACTCTACATGCAGCGCGAGCAGCAGTTGAAAGAACGAATCGACTACCAAAAAGAAGCTTTATTCACCAAACGAATTTATCATACCCACCACAAAGCCGAAAAAGTGATGGGATTCATAAAAGAAGACCTGTACGCTCTGGGGAAACAAAATATCGAAGAAATTCGTGGCCGGGTTATGAAATATGCCAACTTTATTTCACGTGTAATTTACGATATGAAATGGTATGATCCGCCCCTGCAAACTATCCGTAATCCTCTTTTTAAAACGGATATTAACGGGGTTATCCGTTTCATCGTTGACAATATTTGCCTGCGTATAACCAAGGATTCGACACCTCATAAATATGAAATGGAATTGGATGAGAGTATGCCACCGGTACCCATTAATGAATTTGTTGTGTGGGAAATTCTCGAACCTCTTTTTCAGAACAGCATGGATCATAATCCGAATGCCGTAATCACGATTACCGTGAAAACAGAATATGTGGCTCCGGAAAATAAATCCCTGATTATTATCTCAGATGATGGAGTTGGTTTTCCGGAAGCTTTGTTGCAACCTGCGGAAAATGGATTAAAACGAATTTTCCTTGAAAATGTATCCACGAAGGAAAATGAAAACAACTCGGGCTACGGATGTTATCTTGCCTATGAAATTTCAAAACAACGCTGCGGCTGGCAACTGGATGCAGAAAATCTGCCTGAAGGTGGATGCCGGTTTATTTTAACAATTCAAAATTAAAACTATGCTAAAGATCAAAAAAATAAGAATACTGCTCATTGAAGATGAAGACTATGACGTTCGCAGAGTTCGAAATACCCTGGAGCCGTTCAAGGAAAAACTGATCATCACGGATGTTGTTTCCGATGGTTTGTCAGCACTGGAGCGCATTCGAAATGGCGCTGCATACGATGTCGTTATTATGGATTTTCAAATATCCGGTGGTTTGCGTGGCGAAAAACTCATACGCGAGATAAAAAGTATCGATCAGGCTTTGCAAATCATCGTCATCACCAAGATGACAATGAATATGACGGACTTCGATTTTGCCAACAACCTGCTTGATGCCGGCGCAATCTGGTATTGCACGAAGTACCCGGGGGATATCGAAGAGTATATTTATCAGCCGACAGATTTCATTTTGAATATTTTAAATGCTTACGAAAGAAAGCGGCTCTACAAAGCCCGTCAGCGGGCAGATAATAAATTGCAAAAAAATATCGAGAACCTGCTGAATGAAAAACAAATCATCGGCGATTCACCGGCCATGCGTCAGCTCCGGTTGCAGATTGAAAATTATGCAGTGACCGATGCGAACGTATTGGTTCTGGGCGCATCGGGAACAGGAAAAGAGCTGGTTGCAGCGAATATTCATTATAAGAGCCATCGCAGTACAGAAAATTTTATCCCCATAAATTGTGGCAGTTTGCCGGATCATCTCGTCGAAAGTGAATTGTTCGGCTTTGAGAAAGGATCTTTCACGGGTGCAGCAGACCGAAAAGAAGGCCTTTTCGAGATAGCAAACGGCGGGACTATTTTCCTAGATGAAATCGCGGAGCTTCCACTGGCCGTTCAATCGAAGCTTTTGCGTGTCATTCAGGAAGGTGAAATCGATAAAATTGGCCGTGCTGAAAAAATAAAAGTCGATGTGCGTATTATCGCCGCAACGAACAAAAATTTGCATGAGGAAGTACGTGAAAAAAGATTTCGTCAGGATCTCTACTATCGACTCAATGTTGTTTCCCTCGCCGTTCCGCCATTGACAAAACGGAAGGAAGATATACCATGTTTGATGAAGCATTTCCTCTGGTTGTACAGCCAGTCGATGAATTTAACACCGCCGGAAATCGAGGATGAAGCTATGGAAAGTCTTATGCAATATGGATGGCCGGGCAATGTCCGTGAATTGCAGAATGTCGCACAACGGCTGCTCTTTAGTAGTGCACAACGAATTGATTTACAGGGTGTGCGTACAGCTTTGGGTTTCCAGGATATCGTGCAAAATGAGTGGGGTGAACCTGCGATAGGGTACTGGCACAAAGACAGAATTAAACCATGGCGCGATCTTGAGTTAGAATTACAGGAAAAATATTTTCGTTTTGTTCGTGAAAACACCTTATCCGATGCGGATGCAGCCCGGCAGCTGGGATTGGCGCCTTCGAATTACCATCGCATGTGCAAAAAACTGGGATTAAAATAGCGCAGGTTTTCAAGTTGGCAACGCAAGTACGGTTACATCGACATTTTTCAATCATTTGGAAAAAATACTATGCATTTCAAAACAAAAACATATGAATCAGGGACACCCGGTTTTGGTAAAGTTCGAAAAATAAGTTTTGCGATATTTGTGCTTGGGGTTGTCCTGTGCGCTTGTTCAAAAAATCCAACCGACACAGAAAAAATGCAACCACCTTCAGGCCTCGATGCATTTGAACAAAATCAAAGACTTGGCAGAGGAATGAACCTGGGCAATGCCCTTGAAGCCCCAAATGAAGGGGACTGGGGTATTGTGCTTCAGGAACATTATTTTGCTTTAATTCAGGAAGCTGGATTCAATTCGGTTCGAATTCCCATCCGCTGGTCGACACACACAACGGCGACATTTCCTTACAGCATCGATACACGATTTTTAAAACGTGTGGATTGGGCGATCGAGCAGGCACTTGACCGAAATTTGGCGGTAATGATCAATATTCATCATTATGAAGAAATAATGCAGGATCCGGCCGGCCATAAAGAACGATTTCTGGCTATTTGGAGCGAATTGGCAACACATTATCAAAACTATTCAGGTGATCTTTTTTTCGAAATTTTAAATGAACCAAACGATAAACTTACTCCGGATCTATGGAATCAATATCTGTCGGAAGCCATCGCGCTCATTCGGGAAACAAATCCGGGACGAACACTGGTCGTAGGAACGGCGAATTGGGGTGGTTATGCAGGCTTGACCAGTTTGAAATTGCCTGAGGAAGACCGGAATATCGTTGTGACTTTTCATTACTATAATCCATTTCCATTTACCCACCAGGGCGCAGAGTGGGTTGATAATTCAGATCAATGGCTTGGTACACCATGGCACGGCACGGACGCTGAGAAACAAGCTGTCCGAAATGATTTTGCTCAGGCTGTAAACTGGGCGAATGTGAATAACCGGCCTTTAAATGTCGGCGAGTTTGGCGCCTACAGTAAAGCGGCCATGAGCTCACGAGCCACCTGGACAAACTTTGTTTCCCGGACTGCAGAAGAAAATGATATGAGCTGGCATTATTGGGAATTCATTGCTGGATTCGGTGCCTATAATAGCAGCACGGACGATTGGAATTATGCACTTCTCGATGCACTCATTCCACCAAATTGATGCAAGAGATGTGGAATACTATCCGACAGTATGAGCAGAAAAGTGAACTCGATGGCGTTATTTTTTGCAAAGCATGCATGAAATAAATGATTAATACAGGAAATCGAAGGGATATGACAAATTCAAAAAGGGTAATTTTTACAGTTGCAATGCTGTTGGTGCCTTTGTTTTTCTTTGTTTTGCTGGAGATAGGGCTCCGTCTTTTTGGTGG
>JACKDF010000038.1 GCA_020633655.1 Deferribacteres bacterium | reverse complement strand
CGAATTCGGGCTATTCGGTAAGCTCAGGATCCGAATTTGCATGTTTTTCGACAGTCTCGACAGGGTTCGGAACCTTGTCAGAGTTGACAAGACGCACGACGCACAGGGATCACATCATGAAAGAACAGGAGAGTCAGGATGATTGCAGAAACAATTTTTAACGTCGCAAAAGAGCTGTTTGGCATCTTTTCCTCCCTCGATGATAAACGGCTGGCTCGAACAGCACGTGCGGCTGATTACTTCGCTAGCCTGGCACAAACTATTGAAGACACGAGTGCGTATCTGAAAAAAGGGCAGTATCCCCATGGAAAATGTGAGGAGTTGCGCTTTCACGCAGAAAAGATGACAAAAACCATCGGAGATCTCATTGGTGAAACTGAGGCAGAAGATTACGCCGGTAAAGTTTTGCAAGTCTGGGAGATTGAAAGAATGCATTATGAATTGAGCGACATACAAAACGAAGCAGAGAAACAGGAAAAATTGCACAAACTCGACGAAGCTGCCGGATATTTTCGTGGTGTAGCAGCCCATTTGCGAGTAAGCGGTTAAGCAAAATTTACAAAGACTATCGCATGTTCAAATGGAATAAATTCAGGGAACAAAAAGAAACGATATTATGAATCCTACTTCGACGCAGCATACAACAGATTTTCAGCAAACTGAGCTAAACGATTTCTTTCACAAGTGTAAAATCTCCCCGGAACAGCCCCAAACGTTAAAGCATAAACAGCTTACCAAATGGTTGAAGAAATTTTCTTCAGAATATCCCCAGGATTTCCATCTGGAATTTTTAGGGAAATCCGTTGAAGATCGCAGTATTTATCATGTTACCCTGGGACACGGACCGCGGTCGATTATGATGTGGTCGCAAATGCATGGAAACGAGCCAACAGCCACGAACGCGCTTGTGGACATTTTTCATTTTCTTCTCATGGCAAAAGACAATGATTTTGCGAAGGAAATTCTCGAAGGCGCAACCATCCATTTTATACCCATGCTCAATCCCGATGGCGCCGAGGTTTTCCTGCGCCGTAATGCTCAGGGACTCGACCTTAATCGAGATGCACGCGAACTGGCATCACCGGAGGCGCGCATTCTCAAAGGACTCTTTGACCGCCTGCATCCTGAATTCGGACTGAATTTGCATGATATGAACGGCCGGCGAACGATCGAGGGAACAGATAAACTCATCGCATTCGCTTTTTTAGTACCCCCATTCGATGAAGAAAAGACCTTAACCCCAAAACGCATCGAAGCCAAACGGGTCGCCTCAGTGATGCAACAAGCCCTCACTCCTTACATTGCAGAGCATATCTCCCGCTACGACGCCGATTATATGCCGTCGTCGTTTGGTGATAATTTTCAATCATGGGGGATGCGAACAGTCCTTCTGGAAACTGGCGGATGGTACGAGGAAGGGCCAGAATTTCTTGTTAAACTCAACTTCATCGCCATTTTAGCAGCTTGCCATGCCATTGCAACAGGATCTTACAACCAGGCAGATCCGGACATTTACGACGCGCTTCCCCTCTACGATAATGAGCTTTTTGATCTGTTGATCAAAGGAGCGAAAATAATTGATGGCAGCAATCCCGAATCCTTCAGTTGCGATCTGGGCGTCAATTTCGTCGAATCGGTGCAGGACGGAAAAATTCTGCTGCAGGGCGTGTTCACCGACTTCGGAGATATGCGAAATTACACGGCGAAAGAAGTGATCAACGATGCAGATCTGCTCGTCGTTCCGGGGCTTATTGGATTGCTTCCTCCTGATTGCAATGACTGCATACTGGATGATGCGTTAGTCGGCGAGTACCTGAAACGAGGCTACACAACTTTATTGGTCGAATATGATCTCCAGCGTGGTGACCGCCTGAAAAACAAAATCAAGTGGCTCACGAAACAGTCTTTGCGCATCAATGTTGGCTTTGTCGTTTCCATGGACACATTGGCGAATATACCACTGAATGAGCAGGCGACTGCCCTTGGTGACGCCCTCGCCGATGGCGCGATAGCGGTTTTAGAACATGAAAAAAATGAGCATAATTTTCATCCGCTAACAGACAAAATCGTCCATTGGCTTCACAGACCGCATTTTAAAGCCGGGAAAATTCTGGCCAACAACACGTGGCCGAATATGCTTAATTCGTATAAAACGACGAAAAACTCTCAGCATATTTTGAAAAAAGGCATTTTGGGTAGAGGACGCATACGGATTAACGATTCTGCTGATATCGTTATCTATAAATTAAAGAATGAAACAAACGGATTGCAAAGCGATGAACCGGAATTTGTCTACATAAACGGGCGGCTTGCTTATAAACGAATCAATCCCAAAGAGTACAAAAAAGCCGGTGTTATTATCCAACGTTAAAATAACTGCAGAATAATGTTAGTGAGAAATACTGTTTATTATCTTGAATTACCGGCACAATCAACAAAGCAATTAATAGTTGAAATTTAAACATCTTATAAATTTATTCGCTGAATATAAAAATATTTTTTATATTGGAGCTCGATCGTAACTCAATTTAATTTAAAGGATTCGTATAATGAAAAAACTTACATTGATTTTGACAGCGATTTTTTTCGCTTTTCTTTTGATCTCCTGCAACCAGAATACTTCGGATGAAGTGCCCAATGAAAATATGGGAAGCGGACAAAAAGTAGTTGTTGCAGAAGTTATCCAGGGTACAAAATACACCTATGCAAAAGTAAAAAGCCAATCCGCAAGTTACTGGGTTGCCTGTGCCAAAACAGAGGTTGCCGTCGGCGATGAAGTCTATCACGACGCCGGACTCGAAATGCGCGATTTTCGCAGCAAAGAACTGGATCGCACCTTTGATACAATTTACTTTGTCCCGACGCTTTCCGGCCAAATGAGCACTGGTGGGCAAGGTATGGCGATGAAAATGCCGATGAAATCACCACATCAAAACGGTGGCATGATGATGCAACAACCAACAACGGCAGAAGCAGTTGCCGGAAAACTGACCCTTGCAGAGTTAATTAATAACAGAACAGCCTATGCAGACAAACAGGTTACTGTCTCGGGAAAAGTAACAAAATTCCTGACCGGCATCATGAATAAAAACTTTCTGCATCTTCAGCCGGAATCACAGGATGGACAAAAACTTGACCTCGCTGTGACCACCAACGAAATGATGCAAGTTGGAGATGTCGTCACATTAACCGGCAAAATTGCTGTAAACAAGGATTTTGGCGCTGGTTATTATTATGAAGTTATTATGGAAGATGCGCACAGACAAACCAACAACTAATGTCGAGCGATTTTTATCGTAGCATAGCTGATTACTACGATTATATCTTCCCTGCCAACGAAAAGCAGGTCGCCTTTATTACCGAACAAATGCAGGGCGATTGCACGAGCAAAGCCCTGCTTGAAGTCGGTTGCGGGACTGGTAATTTATGCAACCAGCTCACACAACATTTCGAACACGTCTCTGCGATCGATATCAATCCCCTCATGATTGAAAAAGCCGAGGCTAAAGCCTTTGATTCTGGACGAAGTATCGATTTATCGTGTCTGGATATGTTGCAAATCAAAAGTGCTTTTCGACCTCAACACCTCGACGCGATCGTCTGTTTTGGCAATACCCTCGCACACCTGGATTCATTGCTTGAAATAAGCAACTTTCTGCAGCAGGCGCATTTTCTTCTCAAACCAGGTGGCCAAATTTTCTTGCAAATCGTTAACTTCGATCGCATTTTACAAGACAATATTCGCAGCCTGCCTGTCATCGACAATAAACACATTCGTTTTGAGCGGTTTTACTCATACGATGCCACATCGCATAAAATAACCTTCAGGACGATTCTGACTGAAAAAGTAAACAAAACGGCAATTGAAAACACAACTAGCCTCTTCCCTCTGCAAAAAAATCAATTAAAAGACATACTGCATGATTGCGGTTTTCCACATATCCAGTTTTTCGGAACCTTTACTAAAGAAGCATGGCATGAATCCAGTATGGCAACAATAGTGGCGGCTTCCTGTTAGTTCATAAATATCAAATGTACACGCTGTAAATTTTATTTACATGAAAAGAGTAGTTGAGTTGAAGTATTCATCTTCTTAATGTCCCGGAAAGTGCATCCCATACGTTCGCAAAATTCTGGAAAGCAGCTTGATCTACACCGCTTTAAAAGTTTGGTTCAATTCTTGTTTTTCCTGGTGCCGTAAAGAAATTTCACAGCTAAATAAAAAAACAGGCAACTTAATTTTCATTTACTGTGTAATAATGCACAATCTGAAAAGCCTAAAACATTCCCCGGGTTAAATTCCCGACGGATTCACACACTTATAAAGTTTGGAGGATGAGATGAAAACCAGGGCAAAAATCACTATGTTATTCGCGTTTTTCCTTGTCTCAACAATGTTGAATGCGCAGCACTTCACAACCGGGCTCAATTTTACACTTGGAAAGCCTCAAGGCGAATTTAAAACAAACATCGACCGGAATGGCTATGGTGGTAGTTTATTTTTCATGGCGCATGCACCGAATAGCCCCCTCGCAGCAGGAGTTGAAGTCGGTATTTTAAATTATGGCCATGAATCACGCAGTGAACCTTTCAGTACGACGATTCCGGACGTAACGGTTCGAGTTAATACCAACAATAACGCGGTGCTCTCGAGCTTGTTTTTGCGTTTGCAACCACAAAATGGCTTTATCCGTCCATACATCGGCGGCTCAATTGGTTTCAGTTATTTTTACACGGAAACCAGCATCAAAGACGAAGACTCCCAGGACAACGAAGATATCGCCAGCACAACGAATCTGGATGATGCAGCTTTCAGCTATGGTGGTGATTTCGGTGCTTCGGTTCTTTTGTACAAAAACAAAGCCACTGAAAACAGTGAAATACCTCGCACCTTTGAGGTCTTGTTTGATTTCAAAGCCCGTTATTTAAACAGTGGTGAGGCAGAATATCTAAAAGAAGGTTCTATCCGCAGAGAAAACGGTGAGGTGACCTACGACGTCAGCCAGTCGCGAACTGAAATGATGACCTACCATTTTGGCTTTCTTTTCCGTTTTTAATTTCAGTCAAATTTCGATGTAACTCCTGCATATGGTTTCCAGGCATCCGCCTGGAAACCATTTTTGTTTCTAACACAAATTCGACCTTTCAAATCGCCAAAAGTTCTCCATTCCTGCGAACAAATCTTTGGATATCCTCCACAGAAGTTTTATATTCTTTACTTCAATTTCAAGTATGGAGGATTCCGATTTGCCTACTAGCGAACAACAGCATTATATCATCGGTACGGCAGGCCATATCGATCATGGCAAAACAGCACTTGTGCAAGCGCTCACTGGTACCAACACCGATCGATTGAAAGAAGAACAGGCACGCGGCCTGACGATTGATATCGGTTTTGCACACCTTGGCGACCATGCCACGATTATCGACGTACCCGGGCACGAAAAATTCGTGAAAAATATGGTCGCAGGTGTATCGACCATCGATCTTGTACTCTTTGTTGTTGCAGCAGATGACGGAATCATGCCACAAACACGGGAACATCTGGATATTCTCAACATTCTGCAGGTTCGCAAAGGAATCGTAGTTCTCACCAAAATAGATACTGTCGAGCCGGATTGGATTGACCTTGTACAGGATGATTTAAAATCTCTGGTGGTCGGCACCTGTCTCGAGAATGCCCCATTTTTCCGGGTTGATTCCTTATCAGGGAAAGGTATTCCCGAGCTGAAAGCAGAAGTTGAGGCAACGCTGCAAAAGTTGGCTCCGCGTCACGATCGCGGTGTTTTCTGGTTGCCTGTTGACCGCAGCTTTTCCATGAAAGGTTTTGGCACCGTCGTCACAGGTTCAATTCTCTCCGGCACAATCCAAACGGGAGATGAGGTCGAAATACTGCCTGCAGGCCGAAAGAGCCGGATTCGCGGATTGCAGAAACACAGTGCTGAAGTGCAGTCCGTGAGAAGTGGCGACAGAGCGGCTATCAATCTGCATGGTATCGCCAAAGAAGAAATTTATCGAGGTGATGTTTTAGCTGCTGCGGGCATTTTCAAAGCGTCAAAAAAAATCCAGGGCAAGGTCCGACTCCTGAAAAACAGCTCCCCACTAAAATCCAATGCCCGCATCCGTTTACATACAGGTACCGCGGAAATCATGGGGCGAATTCGCTCCATCGATGGCCAGAAAATTGAACCCGGGATGACGTGTTTTGCACAAATCGATCTTGAAAAAGAAATTGCTGTTCGCCGTCTCGATCTGTTCGTCATCCGGCAATATTCTCCATCTTTTACTATCGGTGGCGGCATAATTCTCGATGCACACCCGGCTCCCTTGAAACGCAAAAATCTGCAGGAGACAATACAGCAACTTCAGGCTTTGGAAAACGAAGATCCCGGTGAACTCATTCAGGAGCAGTTTCTCAGAGATGCAAGCGGTGTCGCAACGGTGCAGGATATCATTGCGAAGACAGGACTCTCCGAAAAAATTGTTACAGAGCACATTGGCAAACTTGAAAAACAGGGTACGCTATTGCGAATTAGCAAAAAAAGCCTGGCACACGGCATGCGTTACCAGCAAATTGGTTCGCAAATCGAGATACAACTGCAGGATTTCCACAGCAGTCACCCCATGCATGTTGGTTTCAGTAAGGCCGAGCTTTTGCAGAAAATGGATAAAAAATTGGCCCAACCGTTCCTGCAATTCTGTCTCGAAAAAATGATAGCTGAAAAAAAAATACGGGATAATTCCGGATTTTTAGCTCTGGCGGATTTTCAGATTGCCCTCTCGGAACAACAGGAACTCCTTAAATTAAAAATAAGTGAACAACTGCTGCACAGCCGTTTTGCCCCGCCTACTCCTGAGGAATTAGCAGCCCAGCTACGTGAAAAGCCACAAACCGTAGCATCTCTGCTCACTTTACTTATCGCCGAGGGGACAGTGATAAAGGCAGGCAATGAGTATTATTTTCATCGGGACATGGTGACACTGGCGAGAAAAAACCTGATCCTGTGGCTCAGGGAAAAAGGACAAATTACAATCTCCGAATTTAAAACATTAATCGATGATACCTCGCGGAAATACGCATTACCGCTACTGAATTATTTCGATACAATTGAAGTTACCAGTCGAAATGGCGATATTCGATATCCCGGAATTGGAGCAGAGGAATGAAAGGTGATTCACCTTTAAAAATTATCATTGATGAAAACATCGCCTATGCCGAAGAAGCGTTTGGCCCCTTGGGGGAAATCCAACTCATCCCGGCGCATGAAATAACCGATGAGAATCTCAAAAATGCTGATGCCCTCATCGTGCGTTCCACTGCGAAAGTCGACGGGAATTTGCTAAAGGGCAGTTCCGTAAAATTTGTCGGTACCGCGACTATCGGTACGGATCATATCGATCTTGACTATTTACAAAAGGCCGGAATAGCCTTTTCCAGCGCAGCTGGCTGCAATGCGGACGCTGTTGCAGAATATGTTTTTACCGCCATCGCCAAAATCACCTCCGAGCAGGGTGTAGCGATTTCTGAATTGACAATCGGGGTGATTGGTGTCGGCAATGTCGGCAGTCGTGTGGTACGCTTAGCCAACGCCTGCGGCATGAACGTTTTACAAAACGATCCGCCACTGGAACGCTCGACCGGTGACAAAAAGTTTGTCGCCCTTTCAGCACTGGAAAATGCAGATATTATAACATTGCATGTTCCGCTCACGAAGGAAGGACAGGACAAAACCTGGTATCTTTTTGATGCGGACCAATTGAATCGATTGCGAGATGATGTCATTTTAATCAACGCCTCGCGGGGGGCAGTAATTGATAATCAGGCCTTACTCGAATGGAAAATGAATCGCCCAAATACTACTCTCGTTCTCGATGTTTGGGAAAACGAACCACAACCGAATTGTGAACTCATGCACCAAACGAAAATCGCCTCGCCCCACATCGCAGGATATTCCCTGGAGGGAAAAGCCAATGGGACGTGGTTTGTGTACCGCGAGTTTTGCCGGTACCTGGCAATCGATGCATCGTGGCGGCCTAAATTACCGCAGGTAAACCGGGCACCGGTTCACGTACGCGGCGATGGCGGAACGGGGACAGCACTCGCGCAAAGCTGTCTTGGTGTTTATGATATTATGCAGGACGATAAGACGACTCGTGAAATTATGAGTTTGCCCGAAGGAGAGCATGCCGCTTATTTTCACAAGTTGCGCAAGGAATATCCTCTGCGGCGGGAATTTTTTAATTACTCGGTAGAACTGCAACCAATGGATATTCCGCTGTCACTTATGTTACGGTCGTTCCGGTTTCAATTGATAGAATAAAAACAATCGATAAGTTAAAAAAAATAAATCCTTTGTCTTGAAAATTGATATTGTTTATCTTATGCGCTCATCATTACAAGTTGTGGTGCAAGGATAATCGGCATTAAAAATAGCAGAATAAAATACAAACGAACTCTGACGAGACTGTAGAAAAACTTAAAATTTCGGACCCTGAGCTTGTCGAAGGGCTCGAATTTGAGCGTGGAACCAGTCGTTTCGACAAGCTCAACGTCCGGTTCATCCCTTTTTCAAAATCTCGTCAGAGTTGATATAAACAGGAGGTTACATGGCAGAAAAACACCGGGATATCACAGCAGTTGAAGAACTGGGTGTGGCCTATAAAGAAATATTACATCAGACAGGCAAAGTCATCATTGGGCAGGAAAAAATCATCAATGAGCTGATTATTTCACTGCTTTCCCGTGGGCATTGCCTTTTGGTTGGCGTACCCGGACTTGCGAAAACGCTGCTCATCAGCACGCTAGCGCAAGTTCTGGATTTAAAGTTCAACCGCATCCAATTTACACCGGATCTCATGCCATCGGACATCACCGGCACAGAAATCATCGAAGAAAATCGTATCGACGGCAGCAAGCAATTTAAATTTATCCGCGGACCTGTTTTTGCCAATATTGTGCTTGCAGATGAAATTAACCGTACTCCCCCGAAGACACAGGCTGCTCTGCTGCAAGCAATGCAGGAGCACGAAGTCACGGCAGCAGGCGAAACGTATAAATTGACAGAACCGTTTTTCGTTTTGGCAACGCAGAATCCAATCGAACAAGAGGGAACCTATCCCTTACCCGAAGCCCAATTGGATCGTTTTATGTTCAATCTCTGGGTTGACTACCCAACCTTTGAAGAAGAAAAAGCCATCGTGAAATCAACCACCGGTGATTACAAAGCCGACCTGCAAAAGATCCTCAGTGCCGAACAAATTATCGCTTTGCAAGACCTTATTCGCCGTGTTCCGGTCGCAGATAATGTCGTCGAATATGCCGTAAAACTCGTTCGCATGACCAGACCACAGGAAGGCTCGCCAGACTTAATTCAGCAATATGCCCGTTGGGGTGCCGGTCCACGTGCATCGCAGTTTCTCATCCTCGGTGCAAAAACCCGTGCCTTGCTCGATGGCCGGACAACACCCAACATCGATGACGTGAAAGCTATTGCCGTACCGGTTCTGCGCCATCGTATCGTCACCAACTTTTCTGCGGAAGCGGAAGGGATTAGTACGGTTACGCTGATTACGCAATTACTCGAAAGTCTCTAATGCCCGACAAATCAGAAAACTACAACCGCTACCTCGACCCGCACTATATTTCGACAATCTCCGGTCTCGACCTGCGCGCCAAGCTGGTTGTTGAGGGCTTTATGGCCGGATTGCACAAAAGCCCGTACCATGGATTCAGCGTTGAATTCGCCGAGCATCGGCAATACATGCCGGGGGATGAATTAAAACACGTCGATTGGAAAGTTTATGG
>JACKDF010000037.1 GCA_020633655.1 Deferribacteres bacterium | reverse complement strand
AGAGGGGGAGCGGGAGTAGGCTTAAGGCTTATAAATATCTTTTCTGTACCCGATCGCAATGATTGTCACGATTTTGATTGAATCAGAAATTTCGTAAATAATTCTAAAGTTGCCTTGACGGACTCTGTATGCATCTCTGCCTTTGAATTTTTTTGCAGCCTCTTGGTCGGGGCGTTGCTTCAAGTTGCCGAATTTTGGCGATAATCTTTTCGAATTCATTTTCTGATAAGGAATCGAGTTGCTTGCGCGCAGTTTTCGTTAATGAAATACTGTAGCTATTCATTTTGAGAATTTTCTCTCACCTCAAGATAATCATCGAGCGGAACTGTTTCCTCTTTTCTTGCTTTCACTGCGTCATAGGATTTGATATCCTCAAGCTCTTCCAGCGCTTCCCGCATTTTTATGTATTCTGCCATAGGTAAAATGACAGAGACTTTTTTACCTGCTTCGTTTGTAATAAATTGAATGTTCATTTCAGCTCTCTTGTTTAATGTATTAAGTATCTTTGCAGAAATGTACAGATGAGTAAGCTTTGATGCAAGTAGGAATCTTCGCATCTCATAAAGTGAAGTTCCTGAATTGTGGGACGGGAAGGCAGCAGAGCGGATTGTGAAGGTTTTATGGGAGCGGGAAGGGAAGTAGGCCGAGCTACTCATTCCAAGCTCTTGTAATGAAGGAAAAATTAGTTAAAATTTTTGCCGGAAGGAATTCATTTTCTTCCGGCTTTTTTTTGCTTGTGTGATGCAGGATATTTGTTATACTTATTATGTGTAAAATAGATGGAGACCCCATGACAAAAAATCTTACAATGGCTGTCGATGAAAATCTTTTAAAAAAGGCTCGAAAAGTTGCTATCGACAAAAACACCACTGTTTCTGCTCTTATTCGGGGCTATTTGGAGCAATTGATTGAAAGAGAAGAACGACGGAAGGACGAAATTATTCGTGAACTTGATGCACTTTACAATAGCTCTACAGCTGTTGTAGGGGATAAAACCTGGTCACGGGATGATTTACATGAACGATAAAATATTCCTTGATACAAACATCCTCGTCTATGCCAATGACAAATCCAATTCAACGAAACAAAACATTGCCAAACAAATTATTTTTGAAAGTGTCCGCTCAGAAACAGGTGTAATCTCAACGCAAGTGCTGAGTGAATTTTATGTTACCGTTACTCGCAAAATTCAAGTTCCATTATCAGTAGAAAGTGCCCAGACACAGATCAGACTTTTTAAGGGATTGGAAATCGTTGCTATCGACTTTCCATTGATTCAAGATGCAATTGCTATTTCACAACAACACTTGCTTTCCTATTGGGATTCACTCATCCTTGCGGCCGCCAAACGTGAAAAATGTGCAACCCTTCTTACCGAAGATTTAAATCACGGTCAGGAAATTGAATCTGTCAAAGTTAAAAATCCATTCATCTAAGAGTTCGTTTCGCTCAAATTAACACCCATATACACGATTTTTCGATGAAGATTGGGAAAGTCGACAATGTTCTCGCAATCTACAAATTCACGCAAGACTCACCGCAGAAATCGGCACAAACGTCATCGTCGGCCGGGATACGGACAGGCTGCTGGCTGAAGTCAATAAAATTTTCGATGGCGAATGGAAGAAGGGTGAAGTTCCTGAATTGTGGGATGGGAAAGCGGCGGAGCGGATTGTGAAGATTTTATGGGAGCGGGAAGGGTAAACTTGACTTTTTAAAACGAGTGAATTAATTTAAACCCAATGCGAAGTCAATTTTTTAAGCACATACTCGAACTTATTCAAAATCAGGACGTTAAAATTTCTGTTCATGGGTACGATGAACTGGAAAAAGACAATATATTTTTTTCCGATATAATTGCAGGGATAGTGGATGCCCAAATTGTTGAAGAATATCCGGAATATCCCAAGGGGCACTGTGTTCTTGTTTTGCAGAAAGATGAACAAGATAGGCCGATACATGTTTTGTGGGGAATACCGAGGAATAGCATTTCACCAGCAGTGCTGATTACTGCTTATCGACCCATGCCTGAGAGATGGTCGGACGATTTTTTAAGGAGACTGAAATGACAAAAAAACAGACGAAACTTGTTCACGTGGGCAATTATGTTGCAGAAGTTGACGTCGAACTTATCGAAACGGAACAAGGATGGTCCCCTTATTTATCGATGAAGGATGCGGAAAAATTGGATATCGTTCGGAAAGCATTGTTGAATAAAGATCTCAAATCGGCATTAAAATTAAGCCGAGTGTTCTCGCTTTCTCCAGTTCAGGTTTGATGGCCTTGGAGCGGATTGTGAACAACTGTTGCGAATCCATCGTGCGTTTCACCGTGATGACAAATTGTACATTTCATACTATTTCCTTCTGGTATAATTATTTAGCCTCCCGTCTTTCGTTGGTTTACTGTGGTCCCGCGTAATCATGCTGAATTATTTTTCCGTCGTGAAGGTAGTTGATGCCTTGGAGAATACCCATTATCATCACCGCTTTGGGCATCTGAATACCGTTGAAGTTGTAGGTGGTAACTAAGTCAGGATGTTTAATGCTGCTAGGGTCGTTGTCGATGGGCATATCCTTGAAGAAGGGAACGTCTCTGGAATCAATGTCTCCGCCTCCTGGAATTCCATTGCCGTAGATCTCTGCAGTTTGGCTTCCTACGGTGACGTTGAGGGCGTGGGTTGAGATGACAGGATACACTTTGTTTCCGTCTCTGGCAATAGCTGCGTTCAAGGACTTCGTCTCATGTTTTGAAACCCTCCACAACAGCCCCGGCCTTAACACCTCTCCATCTACAATTAACTCTCCGGTCTTTCCAAAGTGGCTATAGAACGCTTCTTCGTCGCCGCTTTCGATAACTGGTATGTTCACCATGGTCTCCGGTCCAGGCATCTGAAGGTACGGGACTCTTTCCCCTGGTTTGAGAGAATCGTTGATCATGGCCACCCATCTGTTGTAGCTTTCAACTGCAGGGATCAGTGCGATTGTGTTGTTGTAAGGCGCCCATGCTGTTCCATGCCCTACGAGAATAGAGTCAATGGCATTCACGTAATTGACCGTGATCGTATCTCCTTTATCGGGGGTAAAAGTATGCACTTGATTGTTCGCATTCCTAATATTCTTATTCAGTCGTATCTGGATAGCCTCGTAAACATCAGGAGGTACCCCTTCGAAACTGATTATCTGCAGACCAATGGGCTCGTTGATATTCGAATCCGACCGATGGCGCACTGGTCTGCCTGCCCAGCGCACGGCTCCTGAACTATCTTCATAGGTTACAAACAGGGTATCCGCTGGTAGGTCCCCTGATAAATTTCTCACGTGAATGGCTGCGCTGCCATCTGCGTTCGTTTTCCCAACCTGTCTTATGTCGTCAGGTTGCTCCGAATCATTTTTTCCGAGTTTGTAGAAGATGGCTGTTTCAGGTACTGGAAAAATTTTAAAACCATCATAAAGATAAACCGTCGCTTGCGGGTTTTCGGGAACCTGCAATTCCTTGTAATTTTCCCCAAATTCGTAAAACAAAGTCTCATCGGGAGTGAGCCAGTGCGGGTGTTTAAATAAGAGTTCAATCTGCTTTACATTCGCCTCTGCCTGCACGGTTTTATGCAATGGACTTGCCGCCATTTTTGCAGGTGAACCATACTCAAAACTCCTGTTTGCATTTCCTTGTGCATCCAAAGCTGTTGTCACGATCGATCCCACTCGTTTATCTTCAACAATAAGTGAAATGAAGTAGACACCTGCAGCAACGCTTTGCCCGGAAAAGTCTGTTCGGCTCCATGTAAAAGTGTGTTGTCCTGCAGGCTGGGTTTTTGTTTCTGTGTGAAAGATTAATTTTCCAGTAATACTGTAAATATGGATTTTCACATCAGAGGCTTTTCTTAACGTGTAATCAATCGCAGTCCCGGAATGAAATGGATTCGGGTAGGGATAACTTATTTTGAAATCGGAGAAATTTGTATTGTCATCAACCTGGGTTGGGAGTTCACCCGGTACCGTAATACTGAACTTGCCAATGGAATCTGTTACGCCGATAATTCCCGCATTCACGCGTTGGCCGTTTTCCCCGTGCAGAAAAACGGCAATCTGCGCACCAGTGACAGGGTGTCCATCGGTCAGGGTGTATTTACCGGAGATAGTGATGGAATCAGTTTGTAAAGTATTTGAATGAATCAGAATTGTTGCCAGCACGTTTAAAAGCATAGTATTCATTTTTCAAGCCCCAATTGAAATGACAACGTTTCAATAACCTGTTTTTTTAAGTCTGAAGAATCAATCATTCCAAACTTTTTGATCAACCGTTTTTTGTCCAGGGTTCTTATTTGATGGCAAAGAACAATGGATTCATTGGAAAGTCCGGCGATACCTTTTTCCAGCAAAACCTCATTGGGATAAATGGTACGATTGGCTTTTTTTGAGGTTATAGGTAAGACATTAACAACCGGAAGGATTTGATTAATTTGTTCATCACTAATAACGAGTACAGGTCTGGTTTTTCCCTGTTCTGAGCCAATCACCGGATCAAGATTGGCAAGAAAGATTCCCCATCGAAATGCTTGCATTTATTCATGCCATTCATTCAGGTCAACATCGTTAAAATCTTTGGTGATTTGTTTTAAATCGTTGTGAAATTGTTTATCGTTTACAGCATTTTTTAATTCGTTAATTTTCTGTTCGTATGCGGTTGTTTTCTTATGGAAAGTTAGCACCACCTCTACGGGATCATTTTCAGGAATGTGAGCGGGTATTTTTATTATGATTTGGTGGTTTTTGGGTGTCGTAAATGTTTGCTTTATCGATTCCATGTTTTATCCGTTTTGTATTTCAAGTTTTAAAAGATAAAAGAAAATGATTCCGATTTCAAGAATTTTTACTTTAGATTTATCTGTATAATTAACCGATTTCTTTGTCTTTTTCATCACGTTCATTCAGTATTGCCTGTGCCAATCCTTCTCCTTTAATCGAAAACCGAAGCCCGGGGCGTTTCCAGGCAGGAATGTTTTCGTTTTGTTCAATCGGTGGGATAATATGGGCGATTGTTTTGCCGTGTCGCTTTACTTCGACGGTTTCGCCATTCTCAACTTGTGAAAAAATACTCGAAGCGTTTTTACGAAAATCTGTGAATTGTATGCTTAACATTTTGTGATCCTTATTTCAGTAAATTTTAATGAAATGTACAGGAGTGTACATTTTGAAGCAAGGTTTATTTTATTCTCAACTCTTTCAACCTTTTGCCCAGAATCGAAAATAATTCTGTTGTAATTGAACATATATTGAATTTTCAGTTCCTGGCAATTTCCTACCCGATTTCTTCCTATCTCAAAATATTTCGCCAAACTTTCGCCGCTCCAAAATTAAGATAGTGCCACAGTTTTAAAGGTCTCCGCCTTTTGTGCGATAAATCATTTAACATAACCCGAATAGCCACTCAATGCGCTATTGGCGTGCTTTTTTTTCAGGGGCAGGAGGCCGTGAAAATAAGCCGGGTGGTTCAGGTAAAATTACAGAATACGCACCATTTTTGAATTTTAGCATGGCGGCAGACTCATGAAAAAATTTCAACCAATGCAGTCCCTTGTTCTCCTGGGATTATTCCTTTCCATTCTCACTCAATCGGTGATGGGGCAGAGTCCGGTTACAGACCCGGGTTCGACGAATCAAACAAAACAGAAAGCATCTCTTTATTATTTAGGCGAGCAAAACGAACTGCTCATTAAAGTGAATATCTGGGGATTCGTTAAAAAGCCGGGGCAATATCTCGTACCCACCGATACCGATTTAATCTCCCTGATTTCTTATGCAGGCGGTCCCCTCGATGAGGCTAAACTGAAAAAGGTAAAAATTATTCGCAATGAAGAATTACTGGCTTCAGCTTACGAAAAACAGGATACACATTTCGCTATGAATGGCACCGCACCGGTGCCGGGCAGCGGCAGAGGTGACCTGCGTGTACAGTCGAATATGGAGAGAGTGCTGACGATCGACGTGGATAAATTTCTCGAATCAGGCAATGAAGACCTGATTCCCGAATTAAAGCCGGGTGATACAATCGTCATCAAAGGTTCAACTTACCATTTGTTCTCAAAAGTTATCGAGTTCGCTTCCAAAGTTGCTGTTTTCGCCCAGATCTATTTTTGGGTAGAAGCAGCGAAAAAGTAGAAAGCAGCGCAATAAATCTAACTTCTCAATTTTGTCGCATCCACATTTTCCCGGTTTTGTGCTCGGATTTCATTTAAAAAATAACGAAAAGGATTCATATAACGATGGATGAAAAGTTTGAACGCGAACTATCGCTGAAAGATTTAATTCGCATTTTTTATCGTGGGCGATGGGTGATCATATCCAGTTTTGTAGCAATCATGTTTCTCACAACCTACTACACCTTCACGGTGACACCGGAATACGAAGCCTCCGCCAAGGTTATTGTGCAGGAAGAATCGGCGCGGGGAATGGATATCTTCGACATCGGCGGATTCATTCAGCAGGAAACGATGATCAATAATCAGGTGGAGATTTTAAAAAGCCGGACACTGGCAGAGACGGTTATACACAATTTGGAAAAATCCGAATTGGCCAATCAATTGGAGATTTTGCGCACTGGTCAATATGCAGCTGACCGAAGAAGTATGATTGCAGGATTTAAAAGCACGATTAAAGGCTTGCTTGGCGTCAGGGCAACGGCAGACGAGTATACGTTTGATGATAAAGTTGAAGACCTGATGGAGCACCGGTTGTCCATCACACCATTGCGTAATACCGATATGATTGAGATTAAAGTGACAGCTGTTACACCGGAGGAAGCCGCATTTATCGCTAATAATCTCACGGTAGCATACCAGGAAAAAAATCGCTCCATGAGTCAAGAAGAAGTAAGACAAGTGAAGGAATTCCTGGAAGAACAGCTTGGGTCCATAAAAACCCAATTGGCGGAATCAGAAAATGCACTACGGGATTTCATGCAGAATAAAAAGGTGGTTGCCCTTTCCCATGAAACCGAGGAGCTTATTAAAAAACTGGCTGAATTCGAGGGATTCTACCACGAAGCCTTGACCTCGCTGAATTCCTTCAAAGAACGCCTGGCGTATATCAACGAGCAATTGGGAAAAAACCGGCAAAGTTTCGATATCGAGTCCATCTCTGCAGATACATATTTTGAAGAATTGAAAAAGAATATGGCGATTTTGCAGAGCAAAAGATCAGCGTACATGGCTAATTTGATTAATCGCGGTGTGTACAATGAAAACGATATGGAGTTGAAAAAATTCGATGAGCAAATTTCCGGTTTAACGGAAAAACTGAAAACAGAATTGGCGAAACTGGCATCGCAAGACATCGTGAATCCTGTTGCAATGAACGAGCAACTTTTCAAAAGCAAGGTCGAGGTGGAAGCCAATATTCAGGCGTTAAAACCGAAAGTCACCTCGCTGAAAAGTATCGTCGATGAATACACGGCGAAACTGGAAAGTTTGCCACAGAAAAGCCTGCAGTTGGCACGTTTGCAGCGTGCAGCAAAAGTTGACGAAAAAATCTACCTGATGATGAAAGAAAAATTTCAGGAGACACGAATTACTGAAGTTGGACGGCTTGGTGACGTACGCATCATCGATCCTGCGAAACCACCAAAGGACCCGGTACGACCGAAAAAGGTCCTCAATATGATTTTGGGAATTATCGTTGGCTTAGGCCTTGGTGTTGGAATTACCTTTCTCCTTGAAGCAATGGACAATTCGATACGCAGTACAGAAGATGTCGAGCGACTTGGCATTTCCATCCTGGGTTCCATCCCGGTAATTAAGGAGCAGGAAACATTTAATAAAATTAAGGTGCAGGCGAAAGGGATACAAAGCGGTACTGTGGAAGATGTGAAACGCATGGCTTCGCGTCTGATTACGCACTTTGCACCAAAATCTCCCATTTCAGAAGCCTACCGGACCTTTCGGACCAACATCCAGTATGCGAAAATCGACCGTAAACTGCAAACAATGCTCGTCACGAGTCCCGGGCCGGGTGAAGGAAAATCGACTTCTGCGGTGAACCTGGCAATTACGATGGCGCAGATGGGCAGCCGCGTTGTGCTCATCGATGGGGATTTGCGACGGCCTGTGGTGCATTCGATTTTTAATACAGACCGGCGTATCGGTCTCACCAATCTGCTCATCGGACGGGCAAAATTAGAAGAAACCATAATTCAGACAGAGATAAATAATTTAAGTATTATCACCTGCGGTACGCTACCGCCGAATCCTTCGGAGTTACTTGGCAGCGAGCCAATGGACAGGTTGCTGGTGGAATTAAAAGCCAAATTTGATGTTGTGCTGTTCGATACACCACCAGTAATTGCCGTAACGGATGCCGCAGTTCTTGGCAGCAAACTGGATGGCGTTGTCCTGGTTGTTAAATCCGGCCAGACCGACAAAGAAGCCTGCTTCCGCGCGCATTCCTTGCTGCAAAATGTAAAAACGCATGTCCTGGGGGCTTTGCTGAATGGAGTGAATATCGAAAGCCTGTACGGCAGTTATTATTATTATTATCACTACTATTATTACGGCAAAGACAACACCAAAAAGCGGAAAAGAAAATCTGGAAAACCGCAGCAACAGCAGGCAGCGTAAACAATCGTGTTGGGTGATATGGATTGGGTTGGTTATGTATGAAGTCCGAGTGCAGGTTAATTAAAGTCCATCGGACAGGATGTCATTCCGGCAAGTTTTTCGCCGGAATCCATCGTTGGTCAGCCTCAACATGTTATGGATTCCGAATAAAAACATTTGGGAATGACGAAAAAGGATGGACTCTCATTCGTTTGAATCGTTATTTGATTTTGTGGTAAATTGAAATTTTCGACACAACTTATGTATAATTGAAAATTTTGATTATCTTTGCCACAAATCACCACGAATTATACCGCACATTCGGTGCAGAAACTATTTGACTGCAACAGCTCGGCAGTCACGAAAGCACGCCAACCCAGCAAATGCACCACGATTATTTCCAGCCCGGAAGAAAGCAATAAACCATTCGCTTTACGATACTTTGAATTTCAGGTTTTGAATAATTACGGCTTCCCGACAAAAAACAAATTATTGCTGACTTACTACTAAATAGATACCTATTGCAATGAAACAAATAATGTTACGTGAAGGCAAATCCGTCGTTTGTGACGTTCCTTCTCCGGTTGTTGCCGCAGAATCCATTCTCGTCGATGTGGACTATTCTTGTATATCTGCCGGCACAGAAATGATGGGATTAAAATCGAGCGGTCAGTCGCTTCTGCAGAAAGCTTTGGAAAAACCAAAGCATGTGAAAAAAGGTATTGAAATGATTTCGCGCCAGGGACTGTCCTATACGCGAAATTTTATCAATACAAAACTCGGAGCGGATGCACCTGTTGGTTATTCCGTCGCTGGTACGGTTATGCAGGTTGGCACTGCGGTGCGTGGATTTTCGGTTGGTGATAAAGTCGCCTGCGCGGGAGCACAGTGCGCCTTTCATTCGCAGGTTGTCAATGTGCCGGCAAATTTAGCGGTTGTTTTGCCCTCAAGTCTGAGTACAAAAAATGCCAGTACAGTAGCCCTTGGCGCCATTGCACTACAGGGTGTGCGCAGATTGAAACCGACCATGGGTGAAACCTTTGCAGTAATCGGACTCGGTGTGTTGGGACAATTAACCTGTCAACTTCTTGCGGCAAATGGTTGCATGGTGATTGGCAGTGATATCAAGCAGGACCGGCTCGATCTCGCCGCAGAACTTGGTGCAGATTTTCTCATGCCGGCGAATGAGCAAAAGCCGGTTGAATTTGTGCAGCGCATCACCGATGGCCATGGTGTTGATGGCGTTATCATTACTGCCGCAGCGCAATCCAGCGAAATCATTGCCACAGCTTTTCAAATGTGCCGCAAAAAAGGGCGTGTCGTGCTGGTGGGGGATGTCGG
>JACKDF010000036.1 GCA_020633655.1 Deferribacteres bacterium | reverse complement strand
GTTGCCAGGGGTTTTTCGACAAATACATGCAGCCCTGCTTCCAGTGCTTTTTTCGTCAGCGAAAAATGCGTTTTTGTCGGTGTTACTATAACAACAGCGTCAATAATATCTTTTTGCAATAGCTCGTCAAAGTCTCGTGTTGCAAATACGCCTGGCATTTTTTCAACGCCATGCTGAAGTCGTTTTTCGTTGAGGTCACAGAGCGCAGTAATCTCAGAATCGGCTAAATTTGCAAATGTACGTTCAAAATTTGGCCCCCAGTACCCCAGTCCTGCTATGCCCAGCCTTACCATGATGAAACCTTTCCTTGTTGTTGTATTTTATTTTAAAGTTTCGCTTTCCTGCCTGCTTTCCTGGTAACTCTGCCAGGCTTGTTTGATGATTGCAGGGATTGTTAGAAAGAGAATTTTCATTTCAAGCTTGAAAGAGAGATGCCTTTCATAACCGATGTCGTACCGAATCATTTCGGTGAATGTCGTACTGTTTTTACCGTTAATTTGCCACAATCCGGTCATGCCGGGAGGAACATTTAAACGGGCACAATGCCATCGTTTTAATTCATTTATATTATAAGGGAGATCGGGACGAGGCCCGACGAGACTCATTTCTCCTTTCAGCACATTGAAGAGCTGCGGAAGTTCGTCAATACAGCTTTGCCGTAAAAAATTTCCAAAAGGAAAAATTCGGGAATCATTCTCAACTTTTTTCAACTCCAGGTCGTTTAAAATGGAATTACGGCAATGCTCCTCATGAACGGTGCTTTCCGCATTAACATGCATCGTCCTGAATTTCCATATAGTAAATGGTTTTCCTAAATAGCCAGTCCGCTCCTGTTTAAAAAATGCCGGCCCCGGAGAGATTATTTTTATTAAAATTGTGATAATCAGAAATAAAGGGGCCATGAGTATCAATGCAATAGATGCTCCTGCTAAATCGATCCCACGTTTCCACCAGGGGATAGGAGGGACCAGGAAGGCTTCAAGGCTCCGGGGTGCGCTTATGAAATGCGCAGGATCATTTGGTTTATCTGAATGAGAAACGTGTCTCTCATCGGGATTCGGGCCTGAATTATTGGTATCCATTTTTTATCGACTTACTCGATTTCTACTTTTTAAAAGGCCACACTGAGGGATAAGCATAAATCTGCACTTGTTCTCCAGCGATGACGTCCTGGAATTGTCTTCTCATTTCATTGGCGAGATGAGCAGCACTAACAGAATCTGTGTAGGGTAGAACTATACCCAGCTGCTCCCTTGTAAACCAGCCAATCTCATCGATCCGCCGAAGTCTGGTGTTCAGAAATTTATGTAATCGCATAAGCACGTCTGAATTTCGTTTCAGTTTCCCAAGTTCTAAGGCAATTACAGAAAATTCGTGATGATTTCGATCTGCGCGTGCCCTTTCCCGCAGTAAAATGTCATGCATCTGTTCCACCGACGAGAATTCAAATTTTTCCGTGACAGACGGATGGGCAATCGCCTTCATCATATTTTTGAGCTTTGCCAGATTGAATCTGCGAATATGTTGTGCATTCGTGCTCAATTTTAGAACAAACTCCCAATGAGTGAGGGAAGTAAACGTGTACTCCTATTCAGTATAGTGCCAATAATATTCACATTGCTTGCGAGGAGTCTTTTTTTCGATTCGAATATTTGCGCCTTTGTCGTACGATCTGCCTGTACCACAAGCACTACGCCATCGCACATTCCGGCGAGTGACACGCTGTTAGCATGTTGTAAAACCGATGGCAGGTCGATAAAAACCATCTCATAATATTGTTTGACTTCATCAAGTATTTCATGGAGCTTTGTGACATATTCTTTGCGCCATTTTAAGTCAGAAGGCGATCCATACGGAAGAACACTTAAATTGGCCTGTGATATTTTTCGAATTGAATTCACCCATGAAATATCCGAAATCAAATTGTCAATCAATCCCGTTCCATAGGTCTCTTTTAAAAATCCACCGATCGCCGGTGCGCTGAATTGGGCGTCAATAAGCAGTGCGCCGTGCTTTTTCTTGCCCTGGTTATCTAAAAAATGCAGGTCGGGTGATGTGCCACGGCCCGGCTTGTTGAAAATGGCTGCAAAAGAGAGTGCGAGCACAACAGCCATACTTGTAGTGCCTTCCTTTGGTAAAACGCTGGTAACACCGATGGTTTGCAATCCGTTTTTGTCCATTACAAAAGCGAGATTGTCAACGATTTGATCGATCTCCGGAGCAAATACCTCTAAGTTAATTTCAGATTTAAATTCCGTGTCCGCACTCCTGTGGGGTAACGCGTTCGTTGTTTTTGTGCCGTATTTGCTGTTTGGTTTGGTGCTCCTGCCACGCTCAACGAATAAATTCGGTCTGGATGCATTATTTGAGATTTCCCGAAGAAATGTGAGATCAGGTTGTCGTAAGGTTTCCATTATAAGAGTCCTCGCTGTTTTTCTTCAATGGAACCGAGAACCTTAAGATCAGCTGCATGGTACAACTCGTGAATTGTACTTACGGTATCATCGAAATAGTCAACCATAAAGGCAACGATGAGTCCGAAGATGAGTCCGAATAAGCTGCCCAGAATGAGATTGAGTTCCTTCTTTGGCCAGACAGGGATGTGTGATGGAAAGGCGGGATTGATAATTCTAACATTAACACCACTGTTCAGTTTCTCGAGGGATATTCGTGCTTCTTCTCGCTGTTTGAGCAAAATTGAATAGAGATCGCGGTTATCCTCAATACCACGATTTATCTGCTTAATTTCATATTCTTTCTGCGCCAGCGCCTGCACATCTCCCCGCAAACCGGCGATCAATTTCTCCAGACTCTGTTTTTCCGCTTCCAGTGCCCGAATGCTCGCACGTTCCTGCTCGATGATTTCATGGATCTCACTGCGGATTTTCTTGCGTGTTATGTTGATTTGTTCGGTGAGTTCAACAACCTTTTCATAGGTCGGGCGGAAACGCTGCAACAGCGTTTCTTTTTCAATTTCCATTTCCAATAATTGACTTTTTAAGGTCGTGATATAGCGTTCACGGCTTGGACTGTCGCTTACTTCCGTCGAGGGTATGTTGATATTTGCATTGTTCTCAAGCTGTTCCTCCACAATACGCAATTTCGCCCTCTTGCCGATGAGCGCTGTGCTCACGGCAGCCAGACTGCGCTCGTAATCCGTCAGCTTGACTTTCAGCACTTCGGCTTGTTCCTGAGTTGAAAAAATATTCTGATCCTGTTTGTAGTGTGCTTCTTTCTCTTCCAGACTGCGCAATTTTTCTTCCACGATCTGCAGCTGTTTTTCGTAAAACTTGTAATTCCCGGAATTATCAAAAACTTCCAGGCGGTATTTTAAATATTCATCGATTATCCCATTGACAATTTGTGCTGCAATGTGGGGATCCTTGTAATCGTAGCTTATGCTGATGATATTGCTGTTCTGTCCGCTTTCGAGAATTAAATTTTCCTGCACATCATCAATTGCGCTTTCCAGTTGTTTCTGCTTGTCCTCGTCTGAAAGTTTGTTCCCGTTTTCCTCTGGCTCCAGCAAATTGAACTGTTGCACAATCCGGGCGGCGATTGGTCTGCTTTGCAATATTGAGATTTCTGAATTTAACCAGTTGAGCTCATTTCGTTCCCTCGATGGTGAAAGCCTGAACATCACCATGCTATCCGAAAGTTTCTCCGGCTCCATGAGCACTTTTGCGCTTGCTCTGTACAGCGGTGTCTGCAGGAACGTGAAAAGAGCAACTGTAATAAAAGTTGTTAGGAAAATGCCTGCGACCAGCTTTTTTTGTTTCATCAGAACAACAAGAAATTTTTGCAGTGAGGGAGCAGTCGCAATCACCGATGTCCCATTCTGTGGTTTATTTACGGTCATAGTAAAAGATCACTCGCAGGTACAAATCCAACGGGGCTAAAAATCCATCATATACCATTTTCAAAAATTCGCTTGTGCTTGAAATAAATGTTTTTGGAACGTAAATAATATCCTGCCCTTGCACAAAAAGCGACTCATCTACAGCGATTGAACTTTGGCTGGATTTGATGAATTGCTTCAGG
Source organism: Deferribacteres bacterium (assembly GCA_020633655.1). GTDB lineage: Bacteria > Zhuqueibacterota > Zhuqueibacteria > Zhuqueibacterales > Geothermadaptataceae > Bioreactorimicrobium. Next base: position 5,924 of record JACKDF010000036.1, on the reverse strand, counting down.
TTGAGCCGTGTTACGTTCACTGTCTTTGCATCGCTTTTTCGCAACCGCATAATGCAGTTGATTTTTGCTCCGTTTTTGATGCCACCGGCACTTGCCAATGCTTGCATGATGTCCATGTTTTTTTGCAGGGGATAACCTCCCGGGCGCTCCACTTCACCGAGCACATAAACCTGTGCTCCTCCAAATTGCCGTACGATTACGGTGACATCCGGATCGATGATGAATGTATTGTATGCCTGAGTTACTATACTGTCCAATTCGACAGGTGTCATTCCGGCTACGAGCAGTTCTCCAATTTTCGGCAGGCTGATCCGTCCGTCCGGGCGAACGGTAAGCGTTTCACTGAATTCGGTATTGCGAAAAAACTTGATATCAATGACATCTCCGAAGCCGAGCCTGTATTCATGGCTTTGCGTAGCAACTAGCGGGGAGTTTGTGTTGGTTAATCTGGTTTCTGAGATTGTCCCGTTTGACTCAGGTGTGTTCGTATTGGCAGCACACGAAGTTAACAGCAGGGTGCAAATCAGCAGAAATCCTTTCTTTGAATTGCAGATAGACAAATCAGCACTCTTTCATTTTATTTGAACGTCAAATCAGTAAAGATATTGGAATAAAATGCTCCTGACTCACGCCAGATAAAATCTTACTTGCAAAAAACTGTGGATGTGAGAGATAGCAATATCCATTTTAGCAAATTGCAATTCTCGAACTCTCTCATTCACATTCCTTCAATAATAGAAAATATCGGATGTCAGTTATGATTATGTTAAAAAAAATATGTTTTTCTTGACGTAAATTCCTTTTTGTTGCGAACTTTCGAATTAGTAAAACTCATTTTTGCTGTGTATATTCAGGCAAATAAATCGATGCGGATTCCAGATTCAACAAAAGAGCGATGACCAAAAAAAAAGAAATTCAATGACGCAATTTTATGTAATCACAATTTGTATCTTAATGTTATTTCTCGTTGTTGAGTATGCTACACTCGTTAAGGCTTTAAAGAAAATTCCAATTAGGATTCTCGTCAATGGAACAAGAGGCAAATCGTCCTCTGTTAAAATTCTTTACCAAATTTTTCGAAAAAATGGCAAAATCGTTTGTGCGAAAACTACAGGTGATGAACCGAAACTTTATTTCCATGAGGGCTCTGAACACGTAATTCATCGTAGTGCTCCCGCCGGAATATTCGAAAACATTCGGCATTTGCGTCGAATGGCGAAATTACAACCTGAGGCTATTATCCTTGAGTGCAATGCGCTTCAGGCTGAAACCCAGCGAATTCTCGCTTCCTCTATTTTTAAACCGAATTATGTCCTGATTACCAATATTTTGCCTGACCATCAGGAAATTATGGGCAACAACCTTATCGAAAATACACGGGTCCTGCGTGAATGCATTCCAGATTCTGCTACAATCATAACCATACCTACCGTGGCAAAACTACTTCATGAAAGTTGCCAAAACAGTTTTCGTCTCCTCGTCGCGAATTCGAAGGCACCATCGGATCGCTATGAAAATATTCCGGAATCGATCATTGCCGAACATTGGTCGCTCATTCAAACGATGTGCAGGCATGTATCTATCGAAGAAGACTTATGCAAAGAGGTGTTTCACCAGTTTTGGCGGGAAGCAAATGCCCGGATTTGTTTGACATTCCCGGAGAAAAATACAGAGTTATGCGATTTGTTCTCCGCTAATGACGTGGAATCGACGCATCGTTTTGTGCAGCATGCTCTGGAGCACACGCAAACGCAGGAAAAGGAGCTGATTTTTCTGCTTAATTGCCGTGAAGACCGGCCGTTGCGTACACAGCAATTCAGTCATTATCTAGGGAAAAATTTTAGCGAGAGCTTGGTTTGGTTGACTGGCTCGGGCCGTTATTTGGGGAAACGAATGCTTGTAAATCAGAAATTTCCGAAGGAACGGTTGTTTCTTTTAAACCGCCATGAGATTCGAGGGAAGGTGTTTGAAAATTCTGGACGAAATAAACTCATCTTTTGTATAGGAAATCACAAAGGCATGGATGGGTTTCTGGATGAAATATCGAAATTGAGAGAAAACAGATGATTGCAACTTCATTTGCACTGGGCATTGTCCTTGGATTTGTGTTTTTTGAACTCAGTGGATTGACAGCTGGCGGAATTGTCGTGCCCGGGTATTTGGCGCTGTTCGTTCACGAACCGATGCGCATTGTTTTTACTTTGTTAATCAGCCTGTTGACCTATTGGTTGATTTACATGATTTCCAACTACACCATTCTCTACGGCCGCAGGCGTTTTTTTATGATGATTATTGCCGGCTTCCTGCTCCATGCCGGTTTTGATGCATTCAGGATTTATATCCCGGAAGCAGGGGCGGGGTTTCAAGCGATTGGTTATATTATTCCCGGTCTGATTGCCAACGAGTTTTACCGCCAGGGTGTTCTGAAAACTCTGGCTTCTATGGCTATTGTTGTAACAATTGTCTATTTCATTTTGTCGTTGATTTATTTCTGAGAATCCGTCTCTCACAGTATGCAATTTTAGTCCAAAATATTTTCGATATGAAAAATCCATTTTCACAAAAAAAAGTCTATCAACCTGATTTAAAACTGAAAAATCATTGGCTCTATGCTCTCGCTGCCCTGTGTGTTTTTTTACTTTTATGGAATGTCAGTCGAATCGAAAAACAGCCACACCCACTTCAACAGGACATGATCACTGCTGCTCATCGGACACAAGAAATATTTGCATCGCTTTATGCCAAAAAAAAAGAACTCAATATCACTCCTGATGCGGAACTTGATCCCACACAAAGTGGTGCCATCGGCATTGAATTCTCGGCCATAACCACGACCGTTGGCGAATTAAGAGCGAAACAGACCTCCATAAATCCGGATTTTGCTGCGTTGTTCCTTCGCTGGTTTTACGAACTTGAACTCAGAAAAGGACAGTGCGTGGTAATACATGCCTCTGCATCGTTCCCTGCGTTGACCTTTGCTGCCATTTCCGCTTGTGAAGTTTATGGTGTGGTACCACATATTTTGAGTTCGGTCGGTGCATCGAGTTTTGGTGCCAATCAACCGGAGTTTACATTTTGGGATATGGAAAATTTGGTCTTTGAAAAGGGATTGGTTAAGCACAAAACCGAATATGCGACTTATGGCGGGCAGAACGACAATGGTTCGTCATTTTGGGATGGTGGAATGGAAATATCACAAAAGGCTGCAGCGAGAAATGGCCTGGATTTGCATATTCCAAATGATTTACAAACTGCTATCAAGCAAAAATATGACTACCTGCAATCCTTACCGGAGATCGCTTTGTTTATCAATATTGGTGGCAATCAGACCGCTCTCGGCGACAATGTGTGTGCTGAAGAGCAGGCCCCTGGCGTTATAAATACATTCCATTTCTGTGCATCGGAAACGCCGGGCTTGATCCACAAACTCAGTGAGCGGGGCATTCCGGTTTTGCATTTGTTGAATATCCGCGATTTGGCCATCGCCAACGGGGTGGCGATAGAGTTGCAGCAGAATGTTGAGCCGGGGAAAGCGAGAGTTTATTTTGTATTAAAGCGACCGAATGGTTTGATTGTATTTTCACTGGTTGTGATTTTATTTGCATTTACTTTTGTACTCAGAGCAAAGCTCTGATTGCATCCGCTTAATCGGGTATTTACTACTAAACGAGCCGTACGGCGTACAACTCATGGAATTGAATTACAGGTGCGACGCACTTTCCGTGTGGTGGAATGGGGACGTTTTGAACATTGAGTCCGCTGAAACGTGAAGTGCGTCGCACCTGTGGGAGTCTACCAAATCCCCGACTCTTTGAACACAATCTCTGCCAATTTTAAATGCCAATTGATCCGTTGCTGCAACTCTAGAATCCGCGCTGTTTCAAAGGTGAAGGCAGCTATGCCCAGTTCTTTTCCAGCCCACCAGGCGGCGCTGTGCAGAATCGGCTCTTCGATGGCGGAGAAATGGTATTTGGGATTATCGATAGTCTCGTTGATTTGGTCCAGCATGTTAAGCGTCAACCAGGACGATGGCTCATTGGGATAGTAAATGAGCGTCTGTCCCAATCCCTGGTCGCGGTAGCTTCCTTTCGGCGTGTCCAAATGCAGGTAACGCGCCTCATGCATATCGATGAAAATTGTAACATGGTGCTCCCGAGCCAACTCTTGAATTTGCCACGCCATCTGTTGCATAGGCAGACCCATTTCTTCACCGGGGTAACAGCGGTTCAGATTGCCTTTTTCCTTGTCAATGCCTTTGGGGACTGGAACGCGCCTTTTGTAATTGTCAATGGACATGCGATTGGCGAGAGGAATTAAAATGACTTTCCCCTTCTGCGGAGGTGAAGTTTGCAGGATTTGCAGCAACCGCAAAGCAGCCTCATAACCAGCCGGTTCGTTCCCATGGGTTCCACCTAATATTAAAATCGCTTCTCCCGGCTTCCCGGAATCGAAAAGGAAGCCAGATGTTTCATAGGGTGTGCCAGCTATCAATTCAATTTTTTCTGCATTTTTTACTGAATCAAAGTCAGCGAGAATAATCTGTGCTTCCTGGGTCAATCGATAACCCGCACAGGAAGAGAATAGAAGAAAGATGAAGAAGACTTTTTTCATAATATCTCGATCTAAAAATGATCATCAAAAACGTTATGGTTATTTGAGTATATTTGAAATGGGATGTACTTAGGTTTGTTGTTCAAGCTTTTGCTTGCTTTCGAACGCACTCAACCTGAAGGTTGAACAACATACGAGTTGTCGCATGCTAAGCCAGAGGCATTCACTTCATTTCGCAACGGATTCCCATTCAAAAAAATCCGGGGTAAACGTGTATTCAAACAGTGCATCGGCCGTTTGTTGCGATGTGGGTGCGATCAGTTCATAAATAGCAGCCTGACGGCCTGGGGACAATTCTGGCTGTGAAATGATTTTTACTGAGACTTCTGTACTGTCATAGCGATTGCGGTATTTTTCATCAAAAATGAAATTCGCCATCAGTGGATTGGGATCGAGAAATTCCTTTACCTCGATGCCTTTGTCCTTGAATGCCTGTTGAAACACTTTATCAACGTAGCCATAATGAGTGCAGTTGTAGCTGACAAAAAGTTCGTCGCCTTCGTTTACTTGTGGCAGGATTTCATCCACATATTTGTAAACCAGTGCTTTCGTAGTATCGCTTTCCGGGCCACGCTCGATATTACCGGCTAAATTCAAACATGCCTCGGTAACAATTCGGTCTTCCGGATAGCCAATTTCCATGAGCCCTGCTTTGTGCTTGCCTTTCTCCACCGTTGTTTTTGTGGCAAATACGATCACTTTACTCTTCTTGCTTTTTTCCATACGGCTGTTGATCAAATCCACTCCGGTTTCGATGATTCCAACGACAGGAATTGTCGCGACTTTTGCATAATTCGTTAAATCATAAAGCACGGAAAGTGTGTTGCAGGCAATTAATATCAAATCGGGGTGGAGGTTTTTATCCATTGCCTCAAGTGCGTTGTTGAAGACGGCGACTTTCTCCTCGTTTGTTTTCATGGAGTTGTAGCCGGAATTGATATGGGGTTGTGCATTAAAGAAAATGACATCAACATTTTTAAATACACCGGCGGTTTTGATACGCTCAACCACATCCGCGGCAACTGAAACACCACCAAGTCCTGAATCGGTTACCACAATTTTGACGCTTTCTTTGGCGAAAAAATTATCTAGTTTTTCTGCTTCGGACATGCCCGCTGGTTTGGGGTTGCATGCTAAAATGAAAAGAAAGAGCAGAGGGAAAAGCCAGTATTTTTGTCGTAATTGCATTTGGATGTCCTTGTTTTTTGTCTTGTATTAACTTCGTATTTAACCTGGTTAATTCATTCGTAGCATAGGTTTAGTGACGGGGGCTGAGTCAAAACATGTAATGCAACATTCATATCGCCCTTTTT
>JACKDF010000035.1 GCA_020633655.1 Deferribacteres bacterium | reverse complement strand
GTTCTAAGGCCTGTGCCAACAGAAACAGATTTATCTCTTGTCAAACGCACTCTCACACCTGTTTTAACAACGGGTGAATTGGCTGAATTCGAACTGATTGTAACGAACAATGGACCAGGGTATTCAGACGCATTCTACGTTACTGATTCACTTTCAACCCACCTGACTTTTTATGATTTTGTTGGGCAACCGGAAACATCCTCCTCACGGCTCGCAAGATGGTTTATACCTGATCCGATGACGCCAGGACAGTCATTAAAAATTCAATATTCAGCCCTGGTGGGAGAAAATATCCCGCAATTACCAGACAGCATTTATAATTTTGCATTTCTTACAACAAATGGTTCTGACAGTAATCCTGCCAATAACCGGCGATCGACGAGTGTCTACGTCACCTGCAACACCGATTGCTACCTGGATAAAAATGTTTTTGCACCTGCCGTGGATAGTGATCTCGAGATTCATTTCCAACCGTGCCGGACCGAACGTACGCCCATCAAAATTTACGATATGCTCGGTACGTATATTACAACTGTCCGCGATGAGATTTTTTCTGCAGGAGTGCCACAAACCGTGTTCTGGAATGGATACGATAATGCCGGTCAACGTGTTGGCAGTGGTGCGTACATCATCGTTATTGGCGTCGCGCCAAAACCTTGTAAATTGAAATTTTTATTGGTGCAATAGGAATATGAAAACATCGACCAAAATAATAACGCTCTGCCTTCTCATGGCAGCGCCCTCGTTGTATGCACAAATTCGTGCTGGCGGTGCTTTTTTAAAATTTTTGCCCGGGGCAAAACAGCAAGTCAACGGAGTTGCCCTTGTTAGTGATTTGGATAATGTGTACACGTACTGGGCAAATCCTGGCATGCTGGGAATGGGACGGGAATTTGGTTGGTCAGCTTCCTACTCCGATTGGATCAGTGATTTCCGTTCAACCGCCATCATCATTGGCAAACGCCTGCGATTCGGCAACTGGCAACAAAACAAACTCGTCCTCAGTTTCGCAAACATGTCCCTACCTGAGTTCGACAGTACAAAAGATCGCATGCCGGCGGTCACTGCCGGTGACTACATCATCGGCCTGGGATTTGGAACCGCACTACCCGGCTATGCTGACCGGGTCACTCTCGGTGTGCATGGTAAATATTTAAGAAGCGATCTCGATAGATTTTCGGCAGAGACACTTGCCTGGGATGCTGGCATTCTCTACAAATCTGCACGCCACCAAATGCTTGCGGCCCGGATTCCATTTTTTCAGTACTGGCGCTTTGGCTTTGGCGTATCAGCACAAAATTTTGGTTCACCTATCAAATTCGTAAATGAAGAAACGCCTTTACCACGTATCTACCGCACCGGTGCAAGCATCTATTTAGGCAGTCATGGCGGAACGCAGATGCGCTTTGGCATCGGATATGACGCAACAACGGACGAGCAGGATGCGATGAATTTAGCCTGGGAAATGAGTCTTGGTCGCGCATTTTCATTGCAACTTGGCTACTCTGTTGATCTGAACAACTCGAATTTACTGAAGAACTACGCCATCGGAGCCAGCATAGGACTGGATGAACGCTTGAGCAGCATGAAAGATAAAATCATTGGCCGCAATTACGCCGGTACATTGGAAATGAGTGGCTTTGAAAGTTCAGATAACCAAAACATCGGGCATTTCGCCAACACACGCCATTACAGCGCTTCGCAATTTTATACTGCACCAGAAGTTTTTGATTTGCAAAAACCTGCATTTGGTACGGTGCTCTCAGTCGATTCCGTAAATCTCAATTGGGCTACCTCGTTTGATCGTGATATTTTTGATCAAGTGGGCTATTGGGTACTTGTCGACAGAGACAGCAGCAAACTCGTCAGTGCATTAAACAGCATAACAAAACATGAGGGCGTTGAAGAAAATTTTGCAAACGCAGATCGTTTTAAATTTAATCTGTATGCCAATACTGCGACCGATTCGCGCAGCGTGGCGTTATCGGAGCTGAAGCCTGGTGATTATTATTGGACGGTGATTTCCTATGACCTGGACCAGCATTTTGCCTTTGCCGAGGTGCACAATGGACACATTTCGAAATTTTCAATTCGACTTCCGGATCTGGAGCTGCAGCACATTACGCTGAATTGCAAACCCACGCCAACGGCACATATCGTCCTTGTAAATAATGGCGAAGTGGCAGCCAACAATTTCCGTCTGGCTTTATATCCCGTATCAGCGGATAAAGGCATACAATTAACCGACAAAGATGCCGTAATTACAGAAGAATTCACAACAGCGGTCGGGCTCGATTCTACTCTCTCCCTCCTTCCCGGACAGCTGATAGAATTTACAGTGCCCCTTGATAGTCCGCTCACCAGCACAGCTTTTATGGCAATCGCAGATATTGACAATAGAATTCACGAATTGGATGAAGACAACAATCGCAAGCAGAATACACTGCAATGCTGGACGGATGTCTCCATCGAAAAGCAGGAAATAACTGGCATCATCCCCCGAAATTTTGGTGACGAATTGACGTATAATTTACACATTAAGAATGAAGGTCTTTTTGAAGCACATGATATAATCGTTGCGGATACGCTTTCGCCTTTCGTGCAACTGAAATCCTTTGGAAATATCCCGGGAACAGGTTCAGATATATTGGAATGGCACATTGATTATCTAGCAGCCGGCGAAGAAATGACCATCGAATACACAGTGAAATTTCCGAATCCCTTTGAAGATTTGCAGTTCGATTTTGCAAAAGCGAACCTGCGGCCGGTTTCACAGGAACAGCTGCGGCAGCATCTCCCCTACATTTTGAAAATATTTAAAGAGCGTATTGAATACAATCCCTACAAATCATTGGAAATTCAAGGCCACACCGATACACGAGGCCCATTGGAGCTCAATCAGAGGCTCTCAGAAAACCGGGCGAATGCAGTACTCAATTTTCTCGAAATGATCGATACCAGCGGACGAATTGGCCATTGGAAAAATGAAGGATCACTCATTGCCAAAGGGTACGGTGAAATACGCCCCCTGGACTTTGCAGAAACGGAGCCAGCCCACCAGCGCAACCGGCGTGTTTTTCTCGACGGCGAACTTTTCATGGATATCAACAATGTGAGTATAGTTAGTTCCACTGGCGACCAGAATCCCGATAACAACAGCAGCACTTTTACTATAAAAATACCACCAACAACCTTTGTGAATTTCGATTTCGACAAGGACAAAACTGGTGAAAATACAAAAATAGTTTTGGAAAATTATCTCGACCGATACTTACCCAAATTATATGCGGACGATGCAAATATTTTCCTTATTGAGGGACACACAGACAGCCTCGGATCTCTGCAATATAATTTGCGGCTTTCGCAACACCGGGCAGATTTTGTAAAGGAATATTTCGCTAAGTTTGGTGTGCCGCTCAACCGCATGCAGACAAAGGCAATTGGGCCAAAGCAGCCAATTGCAACGAATGCAACACCTGAAGGAAGGTATAAAAACCGTCGCGTAGAAATTAAAGTTACGAAGTAAAGATTTGGGCTCGTTGCCAACAGGACAAAAAATTCGGTTGTTTGTTTGTAGTCGTTGAGTTGAAAAACGAACACGTCGGCCGCTTATGCTGCTTTAAAATCGACTTGTTTATTTGGTAATATTTTCGATGAGTCTGAAAACTCCTGCGTAAATTCTCATTCCCCAAATGAATTCTTTAACGCATTAATAATAATTTCTTCGATTCGCGCAAAGCCCCTGCCTGCAGTTGGCAGAAATAGGTGCCACTCGGTAATCCAGAAGCATACCAGATTAAATTATGTTCCCCTTCATCCATATTTCCCGCGACAAGCGTTTCGATATATTCCCCTCGCACATTATATATTTTCAATGAGACAAATCCAGATTCTGGTAACGTAAACTCAATGTTCGTCGCCGGATTAAATGGGTTTGGATAATTCTGATTCAGATGAAATTTTAATCCCACATTCGAATCCGTGCCCCCTTCCTCAACAGAGGTGGAAAGCAAGCTGGTTTCAAACCAATTGAGGTTGAATCCAGCAGAAAGTACACGTAAACGCAGCGCATAATCTCCTGCAGGCAATTGCGCTTCTTTGTCGATACTTTGCCAGTTTTGCCATCCCCCGGTCGCACTAAAAGCAACAGCATGCAAAATGGTTGTGACCTCCTCTTTCAGGGTCTCAGCTATTAGCATTCCACCGGAACTGGGTGCTGCAAATCGATAGCGAAAAGAATAGTTTCCTGTTGTGGAGACTGAAATATTGTATTCTACGAAATCACCCTGATCTGCCCAACCGAGATTTTGCCCACCACCGGCATCCTGTGTTGCTTCAAGCTGAAAACCATTGTTAACATCAAAATCTTCTGCCTCAATTTTTCCCGGAATGAAGTGACCAACAGGCATTTGATTCTGTACGGGAAATTCGAAAAAATTAGGCAGTTTTTCCCCGTCTGCACTGAGAATGCTTTCACCAACATAGGAGATAGTGATCGTATCGCCCGCTCGAACCGCAGTTGCAAGGTGAAATTGCAGAACATACCCGGAATCATCCAACTCCACCTGTGAAAATTTCACCAGTTGCAGACCATTCGCCTGAATTGTAAATCCTGAAGTACTACCGAGCGGGAGGGCCAGTTTTTTACTTACAGTTGCGAAGACATGCGCTCCGTCATTTGATGTTTTCGCATCCAATATGCCGAATTCTACTGGTTGCCCGCTGAAAGTCGCTTCAAAATAATTCAGATTACAACCAGCTTTGGTAAAGTGCACCTGCAATTTATGCACACCATTCTCCAGTGGAATTCCTTCAACAGCCACATCCTTCCACGTATCCCAGCCACCCGTATTTGGAATGGTAATCGTACGACTGATAATGCGTCCGTCCAATGCCAATTGGATTAGACCTGCCGTACCGCCATTGGCCACACGAAATTTAAAGGAGTATGTTCCTGTCTGAACTATTTCCGTTGTAAACTGCAGCCACTCACCATCCTCAATCCAGCCGATATTGTAACCGTTTGTTTTGCTGACATCGGAGCACGTTTCAATGTCAACGCCATCATTGCGATAGGCCCATCCGCTATTCCACCCTGTCCAGCTGCCGGTTGTCACTTGAAAATTGGCCGTGTCCCTGTCGAAATAGGCAAAACCGTTGGAACCCAGGTCATAATTGGTTGCGAAAATGGTACCGGGAAGTGTTTGTCGAATAAACGGTTTCGTCTCCTTTGTTGTAACCTGACGAAACATGGCATCGATGACATCGCGGTTGATCTTACAATTCGTGAGTTTGAGATTTTCTGCCAATTGCATAAGCGCATCACGGGCAATGGAAACGGAGGGTTGCGACCCACTTCCACTCCAATAGTTCAACAAACTTTGATACCCGGCATTGTTTGTGACCGAGGCGATTCCCGACATGGAGTCAATTTTTTTGTATGGCCACCATGCCCAACCGATGTTGTTTTTTTCGAACAACTTGATTGCATTGGTGAACCAAACATTGGAATTCTCGCCGGACTCGCCACACCAGATTGGAATGTTATGCGTAGTACGCATGTCCAGCATCCACTGAATAGAGGCCTGATCATTCACACTCCAGTACTTGTGAAAACTGTACACCATGTTGTTGTCCCATGGTGGGGTTAAACCGGTAAAATCATTCGCAAACCAGTTTCCCTCAATAAAAATAATATGATTTTTATCGACAGCGCGTATTGCCTTGGTTATTTGCACATAGAGATTCTTTAACGGAATATTGCCGCTCATCTGCCAATTGACTTCATTGATCAGGTCGTAACCACCGATCCATGGTTCGTTGACATAGCGCTCAGCAATTTTACGCCAGAGCGCAACCGTCTTTTCCTGATTGGCAGTATCTTCCCAAAGCGATGGTTTGGATGGATCATAATCAGAGATCGGTTGATCCTGTCCCTGTCCACCGGGGGCAGCATGCAGATCGAGAATGAGATAAATCTGATTGGCTTCGCACCAATCAAGCAGTCGGTCAGTGAGCTCAAATCCGGTATCAAGCCAGGTTTGTTGTCCGGCAACAGGCTCCTCCTCGATTGGAAGTGTAAACAGATTGTAGTGCAAAGGGAGGCGGATAGAATTAAAACCCCAGGCTTTCAGAGAATCGATATCCGTTTTCTGGCAGTAATTTTCGCGCCAGGCTGTATAAAATTGTTCCCCAAGAAGCGGCCCAATCAGCTCCTCGATTTTGCGGCGTAGCTCATGCTGGGTATTGGCAAAATCGCTGGTTTTCATCATGTAGCCTTCCTGCAGCATCCACCCACCAAAGCCAATTCCACGTAATAAAACCGGCTGGCCGTTTCCATCGACAATTTCTTTGCCTTGAGCATGCATATATTGAGCACTGGCATTTCGGGGGTTAGAAAGCAAAACAAAACAAAAGACAAAACCCCAGAAAAGGAGTTTTGTCTTTCTTAAAAAGATATCAGGAAAATTCATTGCGGACAACTATTATGGTATGAGCTTAAAATTACATTTATCTAAAACAAAACACCCACGGAATAGGAATGGGTTTTACCCAAAATTCCAATACCGCGATAAGCATAATCCAACTTCAATCCGACGTTACCCATAAAGCGCAACTCCATGCCACCGCCCATACTGAGACCAAATTCGGCATCTTGCATAAACAATGCTTTGTAGCCTCCACGCAAATAAAACAAACCCGCGGTCGGGAGTTTCAGCTGATATTGTGCGCCCAGATTGACGGATTCACTGTTGTTGTTCGGGTGTAGTGCATCAACAGCCAGCGTGATGCGCTGATTATCAATGACGATTGGATTGAAGGATACACCAACACGAAAAATGAGAGGCAGTTCCCATTCCTGCAAGTGGAACTGGCCCGGTGTATCACGGTAATTGCCCTGTTCTTCAGGTAGAATATCTATTGGATTAAGCAAATCCAGACCGTCGTATTTCATACGCGTGCCGTAGTTTGAAATACTCATCCCGATATTCAATCCATCTTTGCGTTGGCTTGTTGGGGAAAAAAACGGCGTCTCGATAATGACACCGAGGTCGAGGGCAGCGGCATGGGCTTTAACATGCCAGATACTCGAGGAAACATATTTCAGAGAGCCACCAAAAGCGAACCACTCCGCCAGTTGCCGCGAATAAGAAAGAGTTGCTGCAAAATCGGTTGAACTGAAGCGCTCACCGGTTCCCTCCTGTTGGCGAACCGTGGTCACCTCCATATCTCCATAATCGGTGTAAAACAAGCCAAGACCGATTGTCCCAATCGTTGGTAACACGAGACCAACACCGGTAAAAGAAGTGGAGATATCCGCAACCCATGGCTGATAGAAGAATTGTGCCTCGCTTTGTTGCATATAAGCCAGGCCCGCGGGATTCCAGTAAATCCCCGAAAGATCCCGGACGACACTGACATAGGCGTCGCCCATTGCATTACCTGCACCGCTGAAACCAATCTCGAGAAAATTGGCTGTGGTTGTGCCGACCCGATATGGTTTCTGTGCGAACGCTTGCGACGACAAAACAATGCCGGCTGAAATCAGAATAGAAAGGAATAAGCGTTTTTTATGAACATTTTTCATGATTGCCTCTACTGAGAATTTCACTTATGTTAGCACCTGCCAACTTACTTGATCACCGCAAATTTGCCGATTTTTTCATCACCTGTAGCGGAAGCTTTTACATGGTAAATATAGATGCCCGCGGCGATTTCCAACCCCTCCCTGCTGAGCAAATCCCAATGTACAGCTCCATCATCAGCACTGTTGTTGACAATAATTTCATCCACCAAAACACCACTGGAGGTAAAAATTTTAATCTCACATTGCGCGGGTAAGTGGGTGAACATAATGCGACGCCGCTGGTTCAGATATGGATTTTGTACAGCCGGCTCCATGGTATTGGTTGCGACATACGGATTCGGTACCACTTTTATACTATCGAGGGATGCTTTGATTTCTTCCGTTTGCAGTGCACCTTCCGGTTTTACTGTAAAACGAAATTCATCCTGCTCCATAAATGGTCTGTTAAAAGTAATGCGCAATACATCATCCGGCTTGGGCAGATATTCTTCACTACCGGCAAATTGGAAATCCATGATGAATACCGTACCTGCCCAGCGATCAGTCGAGGTGACCCCACCGACCAGGATTCTGTCTTCAAGAATTTCAAATGTTCCATTTCCATTCAAATCGTGGACGACCATATCCATAAGCAGATAGTCGCCATTCTCATCCGTAAACGATTTATTCAGCACGTAGAAACTGAATTCCTGCTCGGTTAACACACGAACAGGGGTGATACGGGTGTTGTTTTCGTCTCGCATCGTTTTAATGGTGATTCGCCCCTTGTAAGCGGCAGGATCATCAGTAAAGACAATGTCATAGTCCCATGCAAAACGCTGGGTTTCGACTTGGGTCGGAATAACTCGAATCGGGGCCGAGCCAACCAGCCAACCAGAGTTATTTATATCAATCTGGGGTGCTTCGATGATATTTTCCATGCGCAATCTTAGGCCATCAAAAACATCTGTCGAATATTCAATCGATGGATTTAATGTCCAATATTGCACCGTTTCCGAGGAATCACGAAAAACAAGATTTGAATAGGGAAATTTTTCCGGACTTTCTTCATACACAAGGGCTGAATCCGAGGAGAGATCGTAAACAGACAAACCATTATTCACATATTCCAAACCATAAGCCGCGTCACGAACTGCCGTCAGTGTGTCTACTTTGAATTTAACGGAATAGGTATGACCGATTTTTAAGCTGTTTTTGGAAAGCACTTCAGGAATAACCGAAGGCGCACCGTAAACAACCCTGCTTGTATCAACATCGATAGTAGGGGGTACATAACCCGGTGCCTGAGTACGCGGTATTACGATTGCCACATTTTTGCTGTATCCGCGCACGTTTTCATCCTCATCGAGGTCAATAATTATCGGGCTTTCGGAGGGTGCGATACCCGGTTCGATGTTTGGAGCGCCATAGTCATAGGAGGCGATTGCATAATAGTACGTACGGCCGTTCTGCACTTCCCGGTCGATGAAATGGTGGACAATGCCGGTATCGAAACCAAGATTATATCCAATACCGTTTACCAGACCAAAGTCCGTGAATCCCAGCTTTCCATCAATGAGATCGCATTGAAAAATAGGTTTTTTGATAAGTGGCGTTCCAAAACCGTCCGTGATAACTTCCGCATCCGCGAGTCTTTTATCGGAGGAGCGGAATATTTTATAACCTTCAAAGTCATTTTCATTCCCAACAAATGGATCGCGTGTTTGGGTATCAGCGCGATCATCCCAGCTTAAAATCACAAAACCATCACCAGCAGTTGCTGTAAGCGTTGGGGTTTCCGGTGGTTGAGCAAAACGGTAATCCTTATCATAAATCACCTGCACTATGCGTTTTTGTTCGAACAGCGCAGGTGCGAGGTGAGTATCCGCATTCAGGCCTTGCAGAGGATCGTAGGAGTGCAATTCTGACATGGAAATACGTTCCGTGCGTCCCTGATATAAGGGGAATGGCCCGGAGGCAAAAGTTTCAATCAAGTTTGAAATATTTCCAAGGAATGCAATTGTCGAATCCTGACCTACCAATTCCCACATGGAACGGTCACCACGGAACCAACGGTAATCCGATGAATGACTTGGTACAGGGAAAAGACGGAAGGAGGTCAGACCGACCATGTCCGATTCATTAACATCTGTAAGATTGAAGTCAGGCTCACTTCCCACACCGATGCGAGAATCAGGTCGATGATTGCATTCACCTTCATCGGGACCATTGTAGTTCAATTCTCCCGGGCCAACGCCGTCGAGACCAACATCATCACCGGGAAACTCATTTGCCTGATAGATTCCATCATTATTGAGGTCTTCACCATCATCCCAGTCCTGATCTTCATCCGCATCCCAGTGGTCACGCAGATTTTCGATACTCATTTTATTGAACTCGAGAAATTTATTCAAATCAGCGATGCCGTCGGTTGGACCGACAATCTGCATCGCTTCATTATCCCGTTGTTCATCGAGTAAACCGTCCTCGTCGTTATCGATATTGTCAAAAGGGAGGCCGGGACTTTCCAGATAAGCAAAACCCATTGTACCGGTTGTCAAACC
>JACKDF010000034.1 GCA_020633655.1 Deferribacteres bacterium | reverse complement strand
CCAGTACACACCATCGCCATCGAGGTTGATGCTGTAGAAATAGACACCGTTTGCCGCCAGTTCGCCATGTTCGTTATAGCCGTCCCACACTTCGTAAAATTCACCTTGAGATCGTGCTTTCCCGTTTACAACTTCTTTCACAATATCCATTGCAAAATCATAAATTCGCAACGTGACATACGTCTCGCCAAGGGTCGTGTATTGAAAACGTAAATGGCCATCACCACCCAGCTGATTATGTCGCGAGTGTGAAAAGGGGCTGGGGTAGGCATAAGTCCGTGGTTCGCCGTTCTCTCCCGGTTTCACACTGCCGCGAAGTATATTCCAGCTTGTGCCGTCATCATCGGAAATCGCCAATCCGTCCGGGCCACCAACCCACATTGTGTGATCATCGGAAACACCCACCGCAAAAATACGCTCCGATAAAAATTCCTTCTCGCCATCAGTATCCTGCATCGTTGGAAATTTTGCCCAGGTTTGGCCAAAATCCAGCGATTTAAACAGGCCCTCATCTGCCGCGGCATAGGCGATCGGTCCATCGAAGGCAAAATTGTGTACGTGTTTGTCCTCAAGGGCAGTATGCCAGGAATAACCGCCGTCTTTGCTAACGGAAATGGCGTTGAACTGATCCTGTGATCCGCGAAACAGGAGTTGTGAACAGGAGGCCTCCGTGGAATCTGTAACCAGTCGCGTTGCAGCCCAAATATATTCCTCATCTCCCACATTCTGCACTTCGATAGCGACGACAAAATTACCGGAAATGGGCGATTCCTGATTCTGGTGTGTTATATTCATCCAGGTTTCGCCATTATCGGTAGATTTATTGATCGCACCTGCTGTGCCTATCCACAGAACACCATTGGCACTCTCCGAAGAAAACGAGCGATGGTTTAAATTGCACAATGGATCATGGGGATAGGAATCTGCGGGATGTCGCTCAAAGGCAAGAGGATCGCTGTTTTCCCATCCTGTACCACGTCGTGTGCCGCCACCCCAGCTCGTTATCCAAACGGATTTGTCATCATGTACGGAAATATCGAATGTCACGTTTTGAATCGGCGTCAATCCCGGCTGCTCCGTAAATACCCAGGATTCACCAAAATCGAGGGTATAGGCGATACCACCCCCTGCGGGCAGTTCGCCTTCCGCGACGACGGTATCAAAAGCTGTAGCGACAACGACAATGGTTTCCAAATCAAATGTGCGAACCGTCATGGCCGTAATTTCACCTCGACCGATACCATCGGCTTGCCCGAATGTGCGCCAACTCTGGCCAACATCTTCACTAAGCGAAAGGCCAACGCCAGTAGCAAGCCATATGCGTCCATTTTCGTTGATGATATCGACAATTCCGTTTGATTTCAGGCCACTTTGTCCCATGATATCAGCCTGCTTATTCAGCATCGCTACGCGGCTTTCCTGAGCGTGCCCTATTGAAAAGATGAAGAAAAGAATGATTATTTTTTTCATTCGATCACCGTAATTGTATGGTTTACTTTTTCACTCTTGAGACCGGATTTGTCCTCCGCCTGGAATTCAAACAGGTAATTACCAAGGGTAACAGAAGAAGTGATGACGATTACTGCGGTATATTCACCATCTCCGGCCGTTTCATCGCCATAGCCCTGTCCATCTTTGATCCCGTCATCCCGCATATCAAAAGGATTACCACTGGAGGGGGTGCCGTTGGGTAGAAAAGTATTAAAACGCACGCGTCGAATATCCTCCAGGCCGTTGCGATCCGTAACCTGAACACGCAGGACGATCGGTTCGCCTGCTGTGCGTGAAAGTGTATCCGGCGCCGAGATGGCCACAATCTCCGGTGCTTTTTCGCCCAATTGTGTCGTAAAAAATGATTTGGTGGCGGCTTTCGATTTATTGCCTTCCTCATCGATGGCAATAACGCGAACTAGATAATCCGCACGGACAAATCCACTACCGGAGGAATTTATTTCCGCACCAAAAATACCATTACCAGCGACACCATCATCCGAGCTTCCATCATCCCGCAGAGGAAGTTTTAAAAAGGGTGCGGCAGCACTTGTGCTGTAAAACTCCGCAATCACGCTATCAATGCTGGCTAAACCATTGGCATCCTGAACTTCTGCTAAAATAGGCACCGTGTAAGTTGAATCAATACGGATCGAATCTGCAAAAGTAAGCTGGAGAATACTCGGTGTGCTGCCACGAGTGCCAGACCGTACTTCGATCGTGATCGTATCACCTTGGGCGCTGTTACCATCGGCATCGGTCGCCTGAACGGAGATCGTCGCTGTACCAAAAAATTGCCATTCGTCCGATGTCAATCCAAAAACATACTGCCCGTCCGCAGCAATGATATCGCCATCGACGCCATCATCACGCATGGCCAGCTCGTGAGTAAGTCCCACCGGATTATTCAGGACAAGACTTACTCCTGCAATGTTTGCGACCCCTTGTGGATCACGAATTACTGCCTGAACCAGAGTTGTATCCGAAATATAGGCGATTGCAGGAGCGAAAACTTGTTCAATTTCCGGTAAATTTTGTTCCGGTTTTGTGATCGGATCTTCGGTGCAGCCAAGGACAAGAAGTGCGAATAAGCTTACACTAATAAAAATAATTTTTTTCAAACTTTTCTCCGAAATAAATTCAGGCTAATTTATTCTCGCTTTGTACCAGTGAGGAGTTTCCAAGGAATTCTGACAATAAAGCATAGGGTTTAGAATAAAGAAATGTCAATCAAACAACTCATGAAACCGTGCCAGAAGCGCGTTAAAATCAGGCATAATTTCATCCGCTTCATGCAAGTCTTCCGGTGAAAGCGTCGTGCACACGGCGATCACATGCGTACCAGCCGCTTTTGCTGCCTGCACGCCAAGTGGTGCATTTTCAACGACGATACACGCCTGCGGTTCCACTCCAAGAAATTTTGCACCATTCAAAAAAGGTTCCGGATGCGGTTTTCCGTTCTGGTATCGTTCCGCTGTCACAAATTCATCGAACTGATTTCGGAGTTCAGGGGGGAGCACACGATCGATATTGGCGCGCCGTGTTCCGGTAACGATAGCAGTCAATTTTTCCTTTTCCTTCAGAAATCCCACCACTTCCGGAACTCCGGGATAAATATCCGGTTTATCAGCATTAAAATAGGCAGCCTGTTTTTTCTCCGCAATCTTGTGGGCAGCTTCCGAGGAAATCTGCATTCCGTATTGTTCAAAAATGATACGCGCGACATCATCGGTTGGGCGTCCCTCCTGCAAATAAATATCCCGGGCTGTGACTCTCAAATTATATTCTTTTTCCAAAATTTCGAGCCAGAGGCGGGAATGCGTGGGCATGCTTTGCAAGATTACCCCATCAAAATCAAATAAAACAGCTTTATACAATCTGCTAACCTTCCAACTTTTTTAAAAAAATATCCTTAAAAAATATTTCAATGAATTGCTGGCCTGCTTTATTCATGCAATACTTTCGATAAGCGGTGGGCCGGGGATATCCCCTGCCCAATCTTGATGATAACGAATAAAACAGACAAAATCGTTTGTGTATTTAATCTGTCTCCTTGCTTGCTACTCCATTACGCTTTCAATTCGCCCAATGAGCACGTGCCGGTGATTGTGAATTTCCGGCTCACGGTATGCCTGCAGTTTTGCCAGATGTTGTTCATTTAATATTCCAAGCTTTTGCAAAAGTGCCAGTGCAACAGGTGGTGTTGCACGGCTGTTCCCGTCAACAATTGAGATGACTATGCCAAGTGGTTTCTCACCTCGCACAGCAAAACATTCAAGGCCCTCGGCTCCAATTTTTGCAACCACCTTCCCGGCCATGGCAGAAATAATTGCTGTATCAAATCGTTTTGTGCCAGCAATGAGGAAAGGATGTTCAGCCATCAGCTTGAAAGGATCGATAGGTGAATCCATACCGGATGCCAGGTTCGCATACATCGTTGCAACGTTTTTCAAGGGCAGGGAAAATTCCGGAGCACTGCAGCCATCAATATTTATCCCTATTTTCTTTTTTTCGATGCGCCCCATCTCCGCCAGAGTACCTAAAATACGCTTCTGATGCGGATGCGCTGGTTCGAGATAATTTTCAACTGGCCAGCCATTTTTCTGGCAAGCTGCCAGCATCACGGCATGCTTTCCGGAGCAATTGTTTTGCAGTACAGTATATTTTTCCTGCTCAGGGACCACACCTAAATCCACACCCAGTGGACGATGCACCCCACATTGCAGATTATCCTGGTGTAAACCAATTTTGTGTAGAATGGATGCAGCAATTTCAGTGTGCCGGGATTCACCGTTGTGTGAAGCACAGGCCAGCGCTAATTCTTCGCGCGTGAGCTGAAAGTGACTAGCTAAATCGTCCTGCAATGCGGGTAAAACCTGAAACGGTTTGGCAGCCGAACGCATGTGTACGATTTGTTCCGGATTACCCCATGCATGGTGGATGTTACCCTCAGCATCTGCTACAACGATATGCCCCCAATGTTCGCTTTCCACATGTGCGCCACGTATAACGTGCGCCAATTTCACAGCTGATTGAGCGTTCATTTATTTAATCAATTCCACCATTTCCCGCACAGCTTGCTGTAAACCGGTAAATATCGCACGCCCGATGATGGAATGCCCTATATTCAGCTCTTCGATCTCCCGAATTTTTACAATTTCCTGCACATTATGATAATTTAATCCATGACCTGCGCTCACTCCAAGACCGAGTTTTGCTGCTGCCAAAGCACCAGCCTGAATTCGATCCAGTTCGTCTCTTTTTGCCCGCGCTGTTTGGCAGTTGGCATAGCGACCGGTGTGCAATTCAACATAATCCGCCTGAACACGAGCTGAAGCTTTAATCTGCTTGATATCCGGCTCAATGAACAGGCTGGTAACGATCCGGTGCTTTTTCAAATTGCTGACTGTTTCCCGTATGTGTTCGATCTTGCCAGCGACTTCAAGACCACCTTCGGTGGTTACTTCTTCCCGTTTCTCAGGTACAAGGGTGACCATATCAGGTTTCAAATCAATGGCGATTTTAACCATCTCTTCTGTAGCAGCCATTTCGAGATTCAAATGGGATTTTACGATTTCCCGCAGAAAATAGACATCACGGTCCTTAATATGACGGCGATCTTCCCGCAAATGACAGACAATCCCGTACGCGCCAGCCAGGTCGACCAAAACCGCAGCGGCAACCGGATCGGGTTCGCTTATTTGACGTGCCTCACGGACGGTTGCAACATGATCGATATTCACTCCCAATCGCACGAAAAACTCCTGATTTAATATTATTGAATGCGACTGTGCCATACACAAAAATTAATACGAACGCACAGCACAAAATAAGAATCTTTGAAAATATTCAATTTGAGCCAGAAAAAGAACAAAAAATATTTCGAATAAACAATGGTGAAATTGAAAAACACTGTGTGCTCTCAGGTACAGGCATTATTCGGTAGGAAAAATATCAGGCAACACGAGATATGACAAGATTTTATTCTCACAGAAGAGATAAAAAATGGAGTAAATTTTGAATTAATTTTGTATTGAATTAGTCTGGTTAATTCAAGTGCTGAGTAGAATTAGCAATGGGCAGTTGATCTCCTCTGTCCAGTATCGGTGTTCATAAATTAAACAGGTTTGCATTATTGTACTGCCTTTTTGATCCCGGGGGAAACTGGATAAACGAAAACGAATTTGATTGAAACTTCAAGGTAATTGGTCCATGTATTTAAATTTATTTATCATCATCACAATTTTTATCTCACATATTTTCAATTCATCATCCTCCGCTTTCTCCTACTCACAGGAAAAGAAAGACAAAGAGTTTGTGTATTTGTTACATGGACTCGGACGCTCAAAAACAGCCATGTGGTTACTGGCATCACGGTTAGAAGATGCCGGATTCATCGTTCAACCTATCGATTACTCCTCTTTAAGCAAATCGCCCCAAGAAATTTTAAACGATGTCTCCGAACAGATAAACAATGCACTGCCGCCAAATGGACAGCCCGTCCATTTTGTAGGGCACTCCCTTGGCGGCTTGCTCATACGAGCTTATTTGGACGCAAATCGAATAGACAACCTGGGTAATGTGGTATTGCTCGGGACACCAAACAAAGGCACACCTCTGGTGGATCATTTCCGTGACAGTTGGTGGTTTCACCTGCTTGGGCCGACGACCCTGTCACTGGGTACAGACAAGAACAGCTTTCCCAATTCCATCGCAGAGCCTTATTATCCGGTTGGTGTCATTGCAGGGATTTCCGAATCTTTTGATAATGAAGAATTTTTACCCGGGAAAGATGATGGGCTTGTGCCCCTGGAATCAACAAAACTAAATGGAATGTCGGATATGGTTATTGTCAAAAGCGGCCACAGCATGATGCGCTACAATGCAGAGGTTGCGGAACAAACCATAGCTTTTTTGTGCTACGGCAAATTCAAGCGAAGATAGAATTAAAAACAAAGAACAAAAATAGAACTTTTAACCCGTATTTATCTTGCCTGAGCTGGGTAAATTCGAAGTGTCCAGGCTGTGTGAAGATGCAGCGTAAACCGGTCGCTGAACCTGTCGAAGCGCCCGGTTGAGCGTGAGTCCGTGAAGTTTAAACATTTTCACACAGTCTGGTCAAAACGCACGGCTGAATTGAATCCGATTTTAACAGGCTCAACCTTCAGGCAGTTTTAAAAAGTCTAATCTATGGGATTCATAAAAAAAACAACAATAAAATTGTTCCAAATTTCTTGAAATCAAATACATTTATCTCCTGTGTGCAGACAGCTGCAAAGCCTTATCCTGCTTGCAGTTTTCAATAATTAACAAAAAATGATAATTATTCGGTTGTTTTAAAAAAAGAGTCTGTTAACTTAAAAACACTCGGTTTTGAAACAGTCGGTGATGTTTTTCGTTATTTTTTTCGAAATTTTCAATTTTGATTCTCCTTTTTGATCCGGTTTAACTCACCAAATTTCAATTCCAAATCAATTTCCGTTTCCAGAGTGTGTTGGTGCCAGATTATTTGGCAGACTCTCTTCCTGCACTTACACCCCATTTCAACTGAAACCACCATACCATTTGCATAACTTTACCCAGTTTTGTACGCAAATAAAATACCCGGAAGTGGGGACTTCCTACCTTTTTTAACTCTTTGTGCAGGAGTACGTTATGTACAAATTTTTGTCTATTTGTGTTTTCTCTCTATCCTGCTTTACAGCTGCATTGGGGCAAAATTTTACCGATGAACGCAATTATGATCCGGTGGTCATTTCAGGAGACCAGCTCTCTTCATTGCAGGGTAAATCAGTTAATTCATTTTTCGGCTATCGATTTGATGCCAGCACGCAATCCTGGACACAGGTACCATTTCAGGTTGATGAGCGTCGCTGGACGGATATCTCAGTCGGTGGAACAAAACATCCCGGCCATGAATACTGGTATGTGAACAATGAAGGCAACGGCTTTGACTCAGATGATGAGATTGCCTTTATGATTGAAGATCTTGGGGATATGGCCCCTGAAAACAGTTGGCCTTCGAATACAGATGAAGAACGGTATGAAATTCAGATTACCGATCCGCTTAATGGCGCTGTCGGCTACCTCTATATTTTTACTTCATCATCACTTTCTTATGCAGGAGGCGATCTCATATCGTATAGCCGCTCCGTAACTGGTCAGTACTCAGAATCTACCAATGTAACAAGCAACTACTATTCTGCCCATTTATCAGGAAACTGGATTTTAGATGAAATCCATGTTCAAAATAATCCTGATCTAATCGATCGATTAAAATTTCGCGTCTACGCACTCAATGGTTCTGAATTCCATGAAACCGAAGATTATTGGTCCGAAGGACGCAGCGATTATATGGGGGCAGTCGACGGTCCGGTACGCGCCATTCGTATGGTGCAAGGGGCGGCAAGCGGTCCGACCACAACTTATTTTATGAAGTTTTATCGCAAGAGTTTGCGTGTTACTTACCACTATCGTGTGCATGGTATTCCGGATTTATGGTATTACATGGATTATAAAAGCAGTATCACAGGGGATCAGTATTATGGCACTTCATCACCGAGCAGGTGGGGACAGGTTTCCTCTGATCGTGGTTCCCTTGTCATATCAACCAACCCTTCCGCTCTTTCTTCGCATGCGGAATCTGAGGCCACATATTACCGTAACGATCCAGGCTTTAACGATGGCACCGGTGAGGATGGCCAGGCAATTCAAAATCACGGCTTGTATTTTCACAAAATAGACGGCCTGGATGAGAGTGTAGCCACACCGATTTACTCAAATTTTTATTTTCTGCCCGCCAATGCATCCAATCGGGGAGCAACTTTTCATAACGTCAGCCTTACCGATGTCAACATTGATGCGAATTTACAGCAAAAACAAACTGGACCCGATACAGAACCTCCGGTTGTAAATATTAGCAGTTCAATCGCAGATGAGTACATAATCGGAACGAATTTGGATATTTCATGGCAGGCATCTGATAACATAGGAATTGCAGCGACTAAATTTGAATTCATCCGCAATGGTTTTGTTGAAATCACTGAAAATTGGACTGGCGATCCGGGGACGTATTCGATTACACTCGAAGAGCCTGCAAGTTCAAACTGCCTAGTTCGTATAACGTGCACAGATGCAGCGCTAAATTCTGATTTTGCCGAGAGTGCCGTTTTCTCCATTGTTGAACCACCACCGGATACGGAGGCACCGACGATTCAGCTTCTGACACAGTTTCCGGCAGAGTTGTTCGTGGATAATGATTTGGAAATTAACTGGCAAGCCAATGACAATGTCGGTGTAACCAGAATACTCGTGGAGCTTCTGCGAAATGGATTTCCGGAAACATTGGCCGATATGACAAGCGGTAGTTCCCATATCTGGACTGTTTCTGCACCCACCGGGA
Source organism: Deferribacteres bacterium (assembly GCA_020633655.1). GTDB lineage: Bacteria > Zhuqueibacterota > Zhuqueibacteria > Zhuqueibacterales > Geothermadaptataceae > Bioreactorimicrobium. Next base: position 1,526 of record JACKDF010000034.1, on the reverse strand, counting down.
CGAACAATATCCTGCGTATCACGGCCTTCGATGCCGCAAATAATTCGAACAGTGCGCAATCATCGAATTTTACAATTTCAGAATCCAGCGGTATACCACAAAATACGCTGCGTGTTATCTATCACTTTGCAGAAAGAACACGTTCCGGCTGGTTCTGGCGAGGCAATGATAATGTAACTGTGGTAGACGAGAACGATAATCCCGTGAGTAATGCAACGGTTAGTGTGACTTACAACGGACCTACAAGCGGTTCTGCCTCTGCACAAACAAGCACAATTGGTGAAGCGGACTTAGTATCGCGTACAACCTGGAATCTGCGAAATCTGGAATGGTGCTTTACCATTGCAAACGTGACAAAAAGCGGTTACACTTATCGGCCCGAATATAATACTGCAGCTGTGACGGCCTGTACTGGTGAGCAACAGCCGAACCAGCCTCCAGTTGCCGTCGCCACTGGAAGCCCGAATAACCAGCCTGCACCGGCAACGGTTACTTTTAGCGGAAGCGGCAGCTCGGACCCCGATGGTTCCATCGTTTCGTATGCGTGGAATTTTGCCGATGGGCAGCAGGGTTCCGGTGTTACTGCAAACCATACGTACAACTCGCCCGGAACCTATACCGTTGTCCTGACAGTAACGGATAACGATGGCGCAACAGCGACAGCCACGGTCAATATCACCGTCACAACACCGCCGAATCAGGATCCCGTAGCACAAGCCAGTGCAACACCCATCTCTGGTGTCATTCCCCTGGCTGTTCAATTCACGGGGAGTTCGAGTTATGATCCCGATGGCGATATAACGTATCATGAATGGGATTTTGGTGACGGAAGTGAAAAGGTTGCAGCGACCAATCCACAACACACTTATACATCAGCTGGTACTTTCACAGCAAAACTTACCGTGATCGATGATGACGGCGCCTCAGATATCGCTGAATTAACTATAACAGCAAGTGAACCACCGAATCAACCTCCCAATGCGGTTGCGGGTGCAACTCCGCAGTCAGGTGTTATGCCGCTGCAAGTCACGTTTTCAAGTAATGGCAGCAGCGATACCGACGGTTCCATTGTCAGTTACAGTTGGAACTTCGGCGACGGCGGGCAATCGACAGCACAAAATCCACAGCACACTTATACGAATTCAGGGCAATTCCAGGCTGTGCTTACGGTAACCGATGACGATGGCGCCACGGATACTGCCAGCATAACAATCACCGTTACTGATCCAGCGAATCAAGCACCCAACGCCGCCATCAGTGCAGATCCGCAATCGGGTCAGGCACCGTTGGTTGTTAATTTCAACGGCGCCGGAAGCTCCGATGACGATGGGACTATAGTGAGTTACAGCTGGAATTTTGGTGATGGAGGTCAGTCGACCGCACAAAATCCACAACATACTTACGCTGCTGCCGGGCAATTTAATGTACAACTGACCGTTACTGACGACGATGGTGCTACAGGTTCAGCACAATTGACGATTACTGTCACTGAATCGCCGAACCAGGCGCCTAATGCGGTCGCTTCG
>JACKDF010000033.1 GCA_020633655.1 Deferribacteres bacterium | reverse complement strand
GATACCTTTCAAAACCGTGCTTTGGTGCAGATTTTGTGGATTTGCTGTGCACTTGTTTTAGCATGCTGGAATATTTTACAAAGAGAACAACAATTTACTTTTGAACAAAAACGAAATGCAGAAACCGGTTAATGCAACTTACCGCATAATTTCGAACTCAATCTCCATCCTCGCCAGCGATGTGATGAACCGCATTTCCATGTTTTTAACTTACGCTTTGGTAGCGCGTTTTCTCGGCACACTGGATTTCGGTCAAATGGCTTTGGCTTTCACTTATTTCAATGCTTTTCAGATGATTGCCGTCGCCGGTTTGCAGTCTTATATCACCCGGGAAGTCGCAAAAGATCACGATAAAAGTCAGGAATTCTTGCTGAACGCCAGCGTCGTCGTGGTCATAACTTCTTCCATTGCCATTCTCGTTTTATTACTGCTTGTACAGATTTTGAAGTATAACGTCGATACGAGCGTCGTTATAATGATGCTTTCATTGGGCCTCATCCCCTTTTCTCTCGCAGCGGTTTGTGATGCTCTTTTTCAGGCGCGTGAACAAATGCATTATATTACTATGGCCAACTTTTTTGTCAATGTGCTCAGGATTTCCGGAGTCCTGCTGTTGCTGTGGTGGAAAGGATCATTGCAGCTCCTGGTTGGATTTTTCGTGCTTACGTTTGTATTCAATTTCATCACGAAGATAAGTATTCTGCTGCGTCAGATCAAACATACCGGTGCCAAACTCGACATAAAAAGTTGCCTGATTATGGCAAAATCTTCTACCACATTTTTAGGTATAAATGGTGTTAATGCGGCCATTGGCAGTTTCAATATTATTCTGCTCTCGAAATTTACCGATGAAGTTCAGGTTGGTATTTTTGCCGCAGCGCATCAATTGCTCACGCCCATAAGTTTATTGTTTGAAAGTGTCGTTGTTGGTGTGTATCCCGCGATGTGCCGAGGATTCGAGTCAGGTCTGGATACGCTAAAACGCATGACGCGGAGAGCGTGGGAAGTCCTATTTGCCATCGTTATGCCGGCAGCAGTTACGCTCTTCTTTCTCGCCGATTCATTATTCGTCTTTATTTATGGGAATGAAGATTTCACACAATCCGCTTTTGTGCTCAAAATCATTGTCTGGAATCTTGTTTTAAGAGCATCATCCAAGGTCCTTGGTGTTGCTTTGATTGCCAGTTTTCGTGAGAAAAAAACATTACAAATCTTAACGATCGATTTGATCACGATGGTCATTCTCGGATTTATCTTAATCGGCAAATTCGGTGTTCTCGGCAGCGCTCTGACCATTCTTGCCGTACGTATTGTTGACTTTATTCAACATTACATTCCCGTATCGCGCATGCTGCAGAAAATTGAAATGGTTAAGTTGCTGTGGAAACCTGCGAGTGCAGTCCTACTAATGGCACTCCTGTTCATTTTCCTGAAAGATATAAATGTCATCGCCGCCGCGCTCACAGCCAATATTTTCTATCTAGCAGCCTTAACAACAATTTTGTTTTTGACGATTGGAAACATAGACAAAATAAAAACAGAATATTTATCACTCAAAGCCCATTAGAGTAGCGCAATTATGTCCATTGAATTGTCCGTGGTGCTCATCAGTAAAAACCAGGACTGGAACATAACCCGTTTAATTGAATCTGTTCTTTCGGCAACAAAAGAGATTCAAAGCAGAGAAATCCTCCTCGTGGATTCTGCCTCTGAGGACCAAACCATCGAACTGGCAAAACAATATCCCATCGATATTTACAGATTACAACCCGGGAGCCATTTGACACCTGCCGCCGGGCGCTATATAGGATTTAAACACACGCATGGCGAATTCACGCTCTTTCTCGATGGCGATATGGAATTATGCCCCTACTGGTTGTCAAAAGCCCTCGACATGATAAAAAAACGAAAGGACGTCGCAGCGATCACTGGCTCCCGTATTGATTTACCTCTCGCAACCACCTCGGACGAAAAGATGAAGATAAAGCAGATTGCAAACGATGACGGCAAAGAGGTGGAAAAAGGCGGTGGTGCAGCCATGTACCGTCGAGCCACCCTGCTGAAAATCGGACAGTTCAATCCCTACCTGCACTCGGATGAGGAGCCCGATCTCTGTCTGCGTCTGCGATACAGCGGGTACAAAATCCTCAAGCTGCGACAGACGATCGTGCTGCATTATTCAGATCCATCCTCAAAACATGCGACGAAAATTGCACGCTGGAAAAGAAAGCTTTACATGGGAGCCGGGCAAAATCTGCGTTACAATTTCCAAACGGAATTTTTCTGGCCCTATTTAAAAGAACGGGGATTTGCCTTTGCACCAATTTTTGCCATTCTCGTAGGAATTTTGGCGACAGTCTGGTACGCAAAAACAAAACAAAGTCTACCGCTTTTCCTCTGGTTTTCCACTTTTGTTTTATTCTTCCTGATTGAGGCACGGCGCAAAGGCAGTTTTTATGCAGCCGTTGGGAGCTTGCTGCACAGGATACTCATAATCGATGGCACGATCCGGGGTTTTCTTAAAATACCTCTCGATCCCAAATCCTACCCAGAAGATTTCGAGGTTGTTCAGGTGTACACAAATAAAGGGGAGATATCATGAAAATCGCCATGATTGTGAGCATGAAATATGGCCCCACAAAATTCTTGCACCGTGATGTAGAAGCCTTGCTTGATAAAAACAACCTGATAAAAATTTTCACCCTGCTGCAAAATAAGGGACTTTACAATCCGACTGAACGGTGGCGAGTCATTCCAGTTTCGCGAACAAGGGTAATTTTCAGTCAAATTCCTGTTTTTCTTAAAAAAAGAGCCGTTTATTTAAAATTATTAAGAGAAGCGTTTCAACTCAATGCAGTGAAAAATTTTCTCATCGCAGTGAGTTTTTACAAGCAAATTAAAGACGATGAAATCATCTATGCCTATTTCGGTGACCACAAATTGTTCACCGGCTATTTTTGCAAAATGCTTACAGGCGTTCCACTGGTGGTTTCAATTCGTGCTTATGAATTGTACCGCAATCCAAACAATGCAATGTTTGTAAAAGCCTTGGCACAGTGCGATCGCATCGTCACGATTACCAATCATAACAAAAAACGCCTGATGGAACACTTCGGGGCACAGGAAGATAAAATTGAAATCGTCCGGCAAATTATTGAATTGGATAAATTCAAACCGATACCGAAAATTAAGATATTGATCGTTGGTTTTTTTGCTGAGAAAAAAGGCCACGAAGTGCTCTTTAAGGCGATTAAAATACTGCAACGGGACGATATCGAACTCTGGGTTGTAGGCGATATAAATCGCTCCATTGTGCAGATCGACGGGCGAAAGCTGGCAGAACAGATCGGGATTGCAGACAGAGTCGCATTTTTCGGCGAACAGAGCGGCAATGCCTTGCGTGCTCTCTACCGGGAATGTGATATTTTTTGCCTGCCCTCAAGGCCGGACCGATACGGTGATCACGAAGGTTTTCCGAATGTTATCGCTGAAGCAATGGCAAGTGGAAAACCCGTTGTCAGCACATTTCACGCAGGTATTCCCGAAGCCGTAGATGATTTTCTTGTGGAAGAAAACAATGCACATCAATTGGCTAAAGCCCTTGAGACAGCCTGTAATTCTGCAAAACTGCGACAGGAAATTGGAGAGAAAAATCGCAGACGTGCTGAAACGCTCTTTTCAGCACAGAATAATGATGCACTGCAGGAAATTTTAAAAAAACATGCACGTTCAATCGTATAATTTTTTCATAAATCTTTGAGGAAGTGTAAAAACGATGGCTTCAAAGGAACAGCTTGCCGACGCGAGTCAGCGATTATACCAACATATTTTAAAAACCCACTGGAATGGAGGTGCTGTTTTCGGGCCAGACCCAGGCATTCGTTTTAACGCACGCATCGGACGCTTTATCAAAGGATATTTAAGTTTCATCCCCTGGTCTGACACGCTAATTTATGCTCAAGCACAAAAATACTGGATTGCCAGCAATTGGTTAATGCACGAACTGAATTTTAAGGACAAAGAATCCTACAGTACAATCGCAATTGCCGGTTCTGATTATTTGGCTGACGTTCAACGTCCTGAGGGTTACTGGGAATATCCGAATCCGGAATGGCGTGGACGCATCGCCACAGTCGAAGGTAACTACGCAACCATTGGGATGCTCGAAAGCTATCTGCAAACCCAAAAACCGCAACTCCTTGAAGGAGCCAAAAAGTGGTACGAGTACGCGGTTAAACATATCGGTTTCCAACGGGATGGGAATTTCCTGGCGATTAATTATTTCGGGAATCATGGTACGGCCATGGTGCCAAATAACTCTGCCTCAATCGTTCGGGTTTTCGCCATGCTTTCACATGCCGCCAATGACAAGAGCTACCTTGAAATATGTGTACCGATGGTTAACTGGCTAAATCATGTGCAATTGGAAACCGGCGAACTACCTTATGCAGTTCGTGCTCCGGAGGACACAAGCAATGCCGATCGCATTCACTTTCTCTGCCATCAGTACAATGCGTTTGAATTTTTAAACCTTGCCGATTATTACGACCTGACAAACGACCAAAACATCTTTCCTGTTCTGAAAAATTTGGCTAACTATCTCGCTACCGGAATTACAGAAACCGGTGCATGCAGGTACACATGCCACCGGGAATTTCCGGAAGTCGCCTACTACACGACTGCCTTGGCTGCAAGCCTGCGTCGGGCATCGCAAATGGGTTTTGGCGATTTTAATGTACTTGCAGATCAAGGCTATGCACGGCTTTTGTCCCAGCAAAAAAAAGACGGCAATATGCAATTTTATTCGAGAAAAAACTACGGTATTCTATCGGATAAACGCTCGTATCCACGCTATTTATCAATGATTTTATACCATCTCCTGGTAGAATTTAAACACCAGAGGAAGCACTCATCGGAAGAAAAGAGAGGGTAAAAGGTATACAAGACTATGGTTAGATATGTGTCAGCTGCTATAGCTCTGAAAATATTTTCGTTAAACAGCACGACAAAAAAATTATATCGAAGACTGGGTAATACCTTCGGAAAATATCGACGGTTACGCATGAAGGACTGCAGATTACAATCTTATTTTAATCGTGGTGATTTATTCAAAACACTTTGTGAGCACAATCTCACCTTTTCAAAGGAGATGAATTTTTTAGAATTGGGAACCGGCTGGTTTCACTGGTATGCCATCTACATCAGATTATTTCATGAAGTGAACACCACCTTGTTTGACGTTTGGGATAACCGGCAATTTGATGCGTTGCATAAATACTCACAGAAATTAAAATCTCACTTCGAATCCCTGCCTGGGGATTATTCAGGTGCCATCAAAAATTTGCAAAAAGTTATAAACGCCGATTCTTTCGAAGAAATTTATCAGACGTTTAATATGAACTATGTTATAGAGAGTGAAGGCTCCCTCGCACAATTCCCGGCGGAAAACTACGATTGCATTTTCAGTTTTCATGTTATGGAACACGTAAAATCCTACGAAGCCACGGTTGCTGAAATTTATCGTCTTTTGAAACCAGGCGGCTTTTCTATCCACCAAATTGGCATTGACGATCATCACACACATTATGATAAGCAGGAATCGCCAAAAAATTATTTTCGCTATTCAGAATTGAGCTGGAAATTACTCTTTGAAAACGATTTACAGTATATAAACAGAGTGCAAATGTCGGATTGGTTCCGGATTTTCGAGGAGAGAGGATTCGTCTTTGTGGATAAACGCGTAGAATTCCAGGATATCGGTCCTATAAAAGTACAACCTCGATACCAGCACTACTCAAAAGAAGATCAGGAATGCACTATTTTAACGATTGTTCACCAAAAGCCGAAATAAAAATCACTTGATTCAGAGGAATTGATGAGTAAAACTGGCGGAAAAAAAATTCTCATGCTTCTTGAGAATAATCCATACCCTCATGATGGACGGGTCCGCAGGGAAGCCCAGACACTGCTTGCAGCGGGCTATTCTGTTGCTGTCATTAGCCCGGGAAAAAAAAACCAGCAATGGAAAGAAAATGTTGAGGGTGTTCATTCCTTCCGCTATCCGGAGCCTGCACAGGCGAACAGTTTTTTAGGGTATCTGTGGGAATATGGGTACTCGATAACAGCAACTTTTTTTCTATCTCTCTACGTGCTTTTCCGCAAGGGATTTGACGTTATTCATGCGCACAATCCGCCCGACATTTTTGTCCTAATAGCCGCTTTCTACAGGTTATTTGGGAAAAAATTTGTGTTCGATCATCATGATTTATCCCCTGAAATGTACTTTGCACGTTTTTCTGGCGAAGGGAATAAAATCGTTTACAAAGTCCTGCTCACGTTTGAAAAACTTACTTTTCACTTTGCTGATCGTGTTATTTCGACCAACGAATCGTATAAAGAAATTGCTGTAACTCGTGGAAAAGTACCGGAAGAAAAGGTGTCAATCGTTCGCAACGGGCCCGAACTAAAACGGTTGAAAAATGCCGAACCTTTTCAAGAACTAAAAGAAAAATACAGCACAATTTTTGGATTTGTCGGTGACATTGGATACCACGACGGGGTTGACAATCTCATTCGTGCGCTCTACAGTCTGGTTCACGATTGCAAGCGAACAGATTTTTACTGCATCATCATCGGTGTTGGTGATGCCTGGAAAGATGTAAAAAAACTCACGACCGAATTAGGACTTGATCAATACGTTCTGTTCACCGGCTTTATCCCCGATGCAGAAATGATGCGCTATCTCTCAACAGCAGATATCTGTGTCGATCCCGATCCGCAAAATGCATTCACCGACCGCTCAACAATGATCAAAATGACGGAGTATATGGCATTGCAAAAACCCATCGTTGCGTTCGGATTGAAAGAGCACAAATTTACTGCACGGGACGCCGCAATCTACGCAAAACCCAATGATTCGGCAGATTTCGCCCGTTGTCTTGTGAAATTAATGGATAATCCGCTATTGCGAGAGGAAATGGGGAAGGCCGGACGGCTCCGTATCGAAACAGAACTCGCCTGGCATTTTCAGGAAGAATATCTGAAGAATGCTTATAAAGCTCTCTTCCGGGACAAAATTTAGATTCTCCTTACTGAATTTTTGCGCTTAACAAAACCGAGGTACAAACTGGACTTACAGGAAATTAACCCGTTGCAATCCGAATTGTGGCAACAATTAATCGAAACACATCCGTCGGACGTTTTTCATACTCCACAATGGCTTAGTGTTTTGGAAAAGACATACGGGTTCTCATTGAGGGCAAAAATTCTGTGGAAGGATGAAAAAATTCCAGTTGCCGGCATGCCCTTTATCAAAATTGAGGATATGTTTTCACCGCGAATCGTTTCCATTCCATTTTCTGACTTTTGCGATCCGATAGTTAAGGATTCAGGACAATGGGATGTGCTTATCGAATCGTTATTGAAAGAAAAACTCCCGATTTCTGTTCGTTGTTTGCATACCCGTATCCCACTCCAGGATGAACGTTTTGAGCAGGTGAACCGCGCAAATTGGCATGGTCTGGAATTGAACAATGATCTGGATACAATTTTTAAAAATTTTCATAGTGCCAGCCGGCGAGCCATTCGCAAAGCAGAGAGAAACGGCACAACCGTGCGCCAGGCCGAAAACGAAACGGATCTTCGGGCTTTCTTTGAAATGCATCTGCAAATAAGAAAGTATAAATACAAAATGGTCGCACAATCATACCAGTTCTTATTGCATATCTGGAGAAATTTTGTGGAAACGGGGCAAGGCGTGTTGTTGCTTGCAGAACGTGAGAACAAAATCATTGGCGGTGTTTTCTATTTGCGTTGGCAGAACAAACTCTATTATAAATTTAATGCTTCATCCCTGTCTGCACAGGATTTACGCCCCAATGATTTATTGATGTGGGAAGGGATAAAATATGCAAAAACAAACAACTGTACCTTTCTCGATTTAGGCTTGAGCGATTGGGGCCAGGACGGATTGGTTCGCTATAAGCAAAAATATGCGACGAATGAAAAAACGATCTATTTTTTAAAACACATCCCGAACGAAACAATCGACTGCAGTGATAAACAAATGCGTGGTCTTTTGCCAAAGCTCACAGCCTTGTTCACAGATGAATCCGTTCCCGATGAGATCACTGAAAAAGCGGGTGATTTACTTTACCGGTATTTCACATAAGCTACCCTTGCTGTTTGAAGCAAGAATAAAATTAAGAATCCACTACACACATGAGAAGCGTTAAAGTTTTATAAATACTGAAAAATTTATCGATGGTCACACAGTCGCAAAAGCATTATAAAACCACAGTATCCCTGGAACTTAACAATAAAGCATGGGATGATTTCCTTCTGAGCATTGATCACGGTCACCATGTACAAAGCAGCTTGTGGGCCGAAGTGAAAACATCGCAAGGCTGGCAAGCTGCAACCGTCACTCTCAACGAAGCAGATCAAATAGTTGCCGGAGCACAGCTCTTGTATAAACCATTGCCCGTAAAATGGATGGGTTGCATAGGGTATATCCCGAAAGGTCCGGTATTTCAGCACTATTCTTTTGAGCAACTTTCCCAGATCATCGGGGAGATAAAACACCTGCTTAAGAAATTAAGGATACGGCACTTAATCGTACAACCGAACCGTGGTAGTACGAGTGATTTTTCTGAGGATCTCTGTAAACTTGGTTTTGTCGAGTCTGGAATGATCTTCTCCCCTGTTGCAACCGTCGTGATCGATTTAAGTCTTGAGCTGGATGAAATTTTTTCACGGATGAAGCCGAAAACACGTTACAACATAAACAAAGCGGAGCGCCAGGGCGTGCTCGCAAAAGAAGGAACGATTGAAAATCTGAACGATTTCCACCTGCTCCTTCAATCAACAGCCAAACGCCAAAAATTTATCGCGGAATCAGAAGCATTCTTTAACAAATTATGGCAGGTGTTTAAACCGAAAAACTATATCAAACTATTTATTACACAAGCGGATAGTGTCGATTTATCAGCAGTTTTGCTCGTGGCATTTGGCGATACAGTAATTTACAAAAGGGGTGGTTGGTTTGGGCGCAAAAAAAATCTAAAACCCAATGAGTATATGCACTGGCATGCAATAAAATGGGCAAAGGAGAAGGGTTTTAAATATTATGATTTTGAGGGAATTAAGCCAGAAGCAGCGAATTGTGCTTTAGAAGATAAACCATTACCAGCAGAACTGCAGAATAGCGTGAGCCGTTTTAAACTTGGTTTTGGTGGCACTATTGTCTGGAATCCGAAGCCCTATGAATATGTCCCGAATTCTTTCTTCAGGTTGTTGTACAGAAATGGAATAAAATTTATTCAATACAACACGACTTTTAAAAACTTCCTGAACAGGATGAGAACTTGAGGGATGAAAAAATTCCGCTGGAGCAGAAAAAAGTGCGCGCAAAAGCATTCGAATAACGGAGAGAGGAATTGATGCAGCCAACGTATATAAAAACGACTTCTGTCGTGCTGACACAAAACATTGGCGAAGGAACAACAATCTGGAACTTCTGTACGGTGATGCGGGATGTCATCATTGGTACCAATTGTAATATTGGAGATCACTGTTTTATTGAGTCAGGCGCAAGAATTGGAAATAATGTTACCATAAAAAATGGCTGTAAAATTTGGGATGGGGTTGTGATCCATGATGATGTTTTCATCGGTCCCAATTCCACCTTCACAAATGACCTTTTTCCTCGCTCACCCCGATTGGATATCGTCCAGGAGAAATACAAGAACAAATCCTGGCTACAAAAAACGATTGTTCATAAGGGTGCGTCCCTGGGGGCAAGTGTTACGATTCTTCCTGGATTGGAAATTGGCGAATTTTCGATGATTGGCGCCGGTGCGGTAGTAACGCAGTATGTGAATCCCTTCACAATTGTCACCGGAAATCCTGCTCGTTTTATTGGACACATCTGCCGGTGCGGAAAGCCAATATCAACTAAGGAATCAAAATACAAATGTTCGGAATGCAAATCGGAATTGGAATTTAATGATAAGGGGATTTTAGTCCTTGATACCAAGAAAGACACCTGAAATCAAATGAATGCAGTAAATCCCGATTTCAGGCCAAGAATATCAGCAGTATATTCAGAAGAGTCTCGCAGTAGAGAACAAATAAAATAAATTTTACTCCATTCGAATCTTTATGCCAGATGGCGGTGCGGGTGGGACCCGATCGGTATTAATGCTGATATAATCACCCGATTTTGTAAATGCGACATTTAATTCACCAACATGGACTGACTGCACACTGGGTCCAAACAAGCGAATTTGACCATTAAATTCACGGGGAAAAATGATCACTCCTTCGGTAAAATCGACTTCAACTGTAAGATTGCTATCCTCAGCCACAATAAATTCACGATCAATTGTGATATTCTTCAAATAACTGCCATCGTATAACAAAATGTTCGCTAATTCACCGCTCAGGTTTCTTTTGATAACAGCTAATTTTGCATCGGATTCCCAGGGACCAATGACTGTATTTGTTTTCAGCGATACGGAATAAATGATATCC
>JACKDF010000032.1 GCA_020633655.1 Deferribacteres bacterium | reverse complement strand
CGTCGTTGTTTTTCGGCATAAAAAAACCGCGCTTCATCCCGGTTTTTGTGCTCAAGGAGCCAGCGATCTGTATCCTCGTTGTTTTCATGGCGAATGAGAAGGCGGTAGAGCCGGAAAATGCCAACGGAGGCCGATTGCAATCCCGGATGAATACGCAGCTGCTGATGGGTCAGATCGATGGCCTCTTTAAAATGCTCGCGGTATGATTCGAGAATGGCGAACTGATAATACACATCCTCAAACAGCGAATCCTGCTCCATTATCCAGCGAAATTCTTTCTCCGATTTGTTCCATTCCAAAAATTTATTAAGCCCCGGCGCCATTTGTAAAAAGCGCGCTTTACCACGCCCATCTTCGCGCAGACAAATTGCCCGGTAATAGTGAGCAGAGAGATTTTTGGGTTCAAGTTCGATAATGTCTTTAAATTTATCTTCTGCGGCTTCCCAATTCTCCTCAGCCATTTCAAGTTGCCCGAATCCGTTCAACGCTTCGATGGATTTATCATAAATTTTCAGCGCATCCTTGAAAGCTTGCCGTGCTGCCTTAAAATCCTGATTACGTAATGCTTCATGTCCTTCTTCAATGGCGATAGCAATTTGTGTCTTTTGTTTCTGAGCAACAGCGTTTGTCGTGCACAGGGAAGATGCATACATCACAAATATTGTCAATACGATAGAACGCATTATATTATCCTTCTCTTACTCTGATGAGGAATACAGGCAAACCATTGAAAAGTGCTGTATCAATAACCGATTACTTTAGGAAATGATTTTCTAAACACGATCCGATTTTGAAAAAACGAACATCAAACGATGCAGGCTTTCACGTAAAAATTATTGTATTGGGAATTGCGATCGTTCGCTATAGTCTAGTCGGAACTTTGAACTTTTTTGAAGGACAGGGAAAATGCAAAACAGTTCAAAAGATAAAATAGCATAAAGATTTTAATGACGAAAGGCAAACAATTTCATTGGGAAAAGAAAGCAGTGCTACAACGAAAATCAGCGCTGCATTTGTGGCGAATTCAATGGTGTATAAAAGGCATGTTAATGGATGATTCAGTGGATAAATTTTGTTGACATACTTAGCTATTATCATTAAGTTCGACCCCTGTATCCCAACTGAATTTTCTTCATTTTAAATAAAATAGAGTATTTACAAGGGATATTAATTTACAAAACTAAGTTCAAACGGACATAACGATTTCCTGGCATGCTGAAGTGACCAAAAAATTGTTTTAAGGATTGCATCCTTGTTTTGGTCTACGTTCTTGCATTAATATTCGCCTGAAGAATTGAATTTACCGAATTGACAGTTGCACTTGTTAAACTGTTTGCCTTCCCTGGTTTCAAGCCGGGGATTGTCTTTTTAGCTAGAATAAAATAGTATTCCGGCACTGACGTTTGAACTCAATTAATTGCACACACAATGTTACTTGAGGGACTCTTCATAGCAAATGGCTTCTCTGCGAAACAATATACTCTGGGTTGATGATGAAATTGACCTGTTGCGACCGCATATCATGTTCATGCAGGACAAAGGATTTAACGTAACACCCGTCACCAATGCTGCGGATGCCATCGATCTGATTTCCCGTCAGCGTTTTGATTTGGTTCTGCTGGATGAACAGATGGCCGGCATGGACGGATTAACCGCACTGCAGGAAATGAAAGATATTAATCCGGCACTTCCCATTGTCATGGTGACAAAAAGCGAAGAAGAAAGCCTGATGGAAGAAGCCATTGCGGCACGCATCGATGATTACCTTACCAAACCCGTCAATCCCAGCCAGATTCTTCTAATCTGCAAAAAAATTCTTGAGAAAAAACAAATCACAAGTGATCGGTTCTCCCGTGATTACGCAACGGAATTCAATCAGCTGAGCATGCGCTTATTGGAACCGATGACTCATCAGGATTGGGTTGATGTAGCGATAAAAATGGCCAACTGGGATATTGAGCTGGATCAGCACGATGAGCTGGGATTGCACCAGACCTTAGCCGATCAGAGGCGGGAATGCAATGCCGAATTCGGTCGGTTTGTGGAAAAAAATTACATCGGTTGGCTGCAAGGCGAGAACAGTCCGGTTTTGTCGGTCGATTTATTTTCCAAATATGTCATCCCCAGGATAAACGAGGGGAAGAAAGTTGTCTTTGTCGTCATCGATAATTTACGCCTCGATCAATGGCTTGTTATTGAACCCTCTTTATATGATCATTTTTCCATTCAGAAAGATTACTACTTTTCGATTCTGCCAACAGCAACACCTTATTCGCGTAATGCCATTTTTGCCGGACTGTACCCGGCTGAAATTGAGCAAATGTACCCGGAATACTGGTCGGACAAAGATGATGAAACCAGCCTGAACCGATTCGAAAAAGAGCTGATGGATGAACAGCTGAAAAGAGAAAATATCACCCTGCAGGATGGCTGCCGCTACATTAAAGTGCTCGATGTGAATGAGGCGAAAAACACGGAGAAAAATATCGCATCCCTGGCTGATTTATCGCTTTTTTCCCTCGTCGTTAATTTCGTCGATATTCTTGCACACAGTCGCAGCGATTCAAAAATTTTACGGGAGATTATCCCTGACGAGGCCGCATACCGTTCTCTCACAAAATCGTGGTTTACGCATTCCTTTCTTTTTCGAATTCTCAAGGAACTAGCAGAACATGGCAACACTGTGGTGCTAACAACCGATCACGGCTCTTTGCGCGGCATGCGGGGAACAAAAGTCGTTGCAGACCGGCACACAAGCACGAACCTGCGTTACAAATTTGGTCGAAATTTGAAGACGGACAAGAAATATGCAATCGTTGTGAAAGATCCCTCACTCTATAAATTACCGAGTTCAGGAATTAACACGAATTTTATCATTGCAAAGGAAGATTATTACTTTGTCTACCCGACAAATTACCACCATTATCTGAATTATTATAAAGACAGCCTGCAGCATGGCGGTATTTCCATTGAAGAAATGATATTACCTGTTGTCATCTTAGAGCCGAAAAATGCCTGAGGTGTTTACGATACACGAACTCGAGCAAGGAAGTGAACGACTTTTTGAAGTGAAAAACGAAGAAGAATCGCGTCTTTTTGCAAGCAATTTTATTCTTCTTCTGAAAGCAGGGGATGCTGTTGCATTTTACGGCGAACTCGGCGCAGGAAAAACTGCAATGGTGCGGGCTATGGCGGAAGGTTTGGGGTACAAAGGATTTGTTAATAGTCCAACATTCACACTTTTAAATATTTATGAAGCGACGACTTTTGAATTATACCATTTTGATTTTTACCGGATTGATTACGAAGAAGAAGCGGTAGATATTGGCTTTGAAGAGTATATTCAAAATGAGGGCATTTGTTTTATCGAATGGCCGGAACGTGTGCACAATTTGCTCCCGGTCAATCGTTATGAAATCCACCTCGAGGTGCCGGATTATATCAATCAACCAACAGCTCGCTTAATTCGGCTTCGAAGATATTAGGTAAACTATGACGGTTTTAGGTATTGAAACATCAACAGTAACCTGCGCAGTAGCGCTGGTAAAAAATGGCGATTTATTGGCAGAATATCGCCATAAGCAAGCGAAAATTCATGCCGAAATTCTGCCCGGACTCGTCGATAATCTGATGAAAACAGCGGATATTTCATGGTCTGAAATTGATGGAATCGGTGTTTCTGCGGGCCCCGGAAGTTACACCGGATTGCGAATCGGTATGTCTCTGGCGAAGGGATTGGCTTTTGCCCACGACCTGCCCATCGTCGGCGTACCAACGATGGAATCCATCGCTTACAGCCTGCGGGGTGTTTACGATAACATTGTCATCGTTTTGCCCTCACGCAGGGGGGAAGTTTACGCGGGTGTTTTCTCAACAGAGGGTGAAGAGCTGCAGGTACTTCAGGAGGCACAAGCAGTCATGATAGCAGATTTTTCACAGTGGGCACACAATTTTAAATTTCTGGCGGGACCGGGTGCGCGAGTATTACTTGAGTCAGGAATTGAAAATATAGAATTTGTACCGCAACAACTTTGGCAAATGGGCGCTTTAAATGTTGCGCTTCTGGCTGCGGCAAAGTTTCACAAGGGCCAGGCAGACAATCTTGATGCCCTGGAACCGAATTATGTGAAACCATTTTATACAACGGCGAAAATATAAAAGGCTTCGTGGTGTTTTGTGCAGCACTGGATTATGAAAGTTTTTAATTTGCACAAAACTCCCTCAAATGATATATTGGCTAAATTTACAATTAAATAAAGGATAGAACTATGGCATGGTTCAAACGCAATGCCCAGGGAATCATTTCACAAAAGAAAAAGGATATTCCGGATTTATGGTTGAAATGTCCGGGGTGTAATGAAATAATTTACAAATTAGAGCTCGAGCGCAATGCGAATGTATGCGCCCAGTGTGGGCATCATTTTCGAATTTCTGCGGATGGGTATGTTAAACTCCTGCTGGATGAAGGCACAGCCGAGGAATTTCATGAAGAGATTACTTCCGTTGACTTTTTAAAATTTCGGGCGAAGAAGAAATACAGTGATCAGATTAAAGCTGCCATAAAGACCACCGGCAGAAAGAGTGCTCTCCTCAGTACCCGTGGGAAAATGAACCGCCGTCCAGTGGTATTATGTGTGATGGATTTTTCATTCATCGGTGGGAGTATGGGATCTGTGGTTGGGGAAAAAATTTCCCTTGCAATCGATATAGCGATTAAAGAAAAATCGCCTTTTATTCTCATCTCCGCTTCCGGTGGTGCCCGGATGATGGAAGGCGCAGTAAGTTTAATGCAGATGGCAAAAACCTCTGCTAAGCTTGCACTGCTTGCCAAAGCCGGTTTGCCCTTCGTTTCAATTTTGACAGATCCTACAACGGGTGGTGTCACTGCCAGTTACGCCATGCTTGGGGACGTGAATATCGCGGAACCTGGAGCTCTGATTGGTTTTGCCGGTCCCCGGGTTATTAAACAGACAATTGGCGAAGATTTACCCGATGGTTTCCAACGTTCAGAATTTTTACTGAAACACGGCTTTATTGATGCTATTTTTAGTCGAAAGAATATGAAAGAAGAGATCGGCAAAATGTTGAACGTATTTTGCAAGGATGTAATCGATCCTGTAATTGGAAATGGTATTTTAGACACGGAAAAGAAAAATACCGCTGAAATATCACCCGCTGTCGAAATCGAAGAAGAAGCGAAGAATTAATTCTATGAAACCGTACGTACTGTTAACGAATGATGACGGAATTTTTGCTCCGGGATTATACGAGCTGAGTCTCGCTATTAAAGAAATTGCGGATGTTGTCATCGTTGCACCGGATAGTGAGCGCAGTGCGGCAGGGCACGCTATCACTATTGCTGACCCATTACGTGTCTTTGATTTCGAGAAAAATGGTGAGTTTTTTGGTTATGCAGTGAACGGCACACCAGCTGATTGTGTAAAGATTGCTTATTATGCCATCCTTGACCGCAAGCCCGATGCAGTTATTTCCGGTATTAATCTGGGTTCAAATACCGGAATTAATGTCATTTACTCCGGAACCGTCTCGGCGGCTACGGAGGGAAATGTTCTCGGTATACCTGCTTTTGCTGTTTCATTGGCAACTTACTCAAATCCTAATTTCAAGGTTGCTGCTCAATTTGCCCGAAAACTACTGCCAGTTGTGTTGGAAAAAAAATTACCGCTCGGAACCTGTCTCAACGTCAATGTCCCCAATGTCGCTGAGGAAAAGGAAATCAAAGGCGTGAAGATTACCCGGCAGGGTAAATCGGAGTATGAAGACCATTACGATAAGCGCACGGATCCGCGCAATCATGTTTACTATTGGTTAACAGGCTCGAAAATTGATGTCGAAAAAGAACCTGAAGTGGATGATGTGGCCATTACGCAAAACTATATTTCTGTAACTCCCTTGCATTACGATTTAACCAATTATAACTTTTTAAGCGATCTCAGGGGATGGAAGTTATAATCGACCTTTCATGGATACTACATGTCTGAATTGCATACTGACTCAATTCTAATCCTGGATTTTGGCTCACAATACACACAATTGATCGCCAGAAAAATCCGTGAAATTGGTGTTTATGGAGAGATAAAACCTTATTTCACCTCGTTGGAAGAGATAAAAAAAATAAATCCTAAGGGCCTTGTTCTATCCGGTGGGCCAAACAGTGTTTATGCCGACGGTGCACCACATCCGGATGCAGGTATATTTGAACTGGAAATTCCAATCTTGGGGATTTGTTACGGCCTGCAATTGATCGTGCAGCACAATGGCGGTAAAGTAAAGCCGGCACCGCGACGTGAATACGGTCGAGCTGTTCTGGAAATTGTGGATGATAGGGATATTTTTGCACAAATCCCCAATGGTACGCAGGTGTGGATGAGCCATGGCGATTCTGTAACCGAGTTGCCGGTTGGTTTTTCAACCTTTGCAAAAACCGGGAACGCTCCACATGCTGCGATAGCACACGCGGAGAAGCACCTTTACGGATTGCAATTCCATCCGGAAGTTGCGCACACGGAACTGGGAACACAGATTCTGCGCAATTTTGCCATAAACACATGTGGTTGCGATGGAAGCTGGACACCGGAGAACTTTATTCAGAAATGTGTCCAGGATATACGCGAAAAAGCTGGAAGTGAACATGTTCTCTGTGCGCTTAGCGGTGGTGTTGATTCGGCGGTTGCTGCAGCCCTGATTTATAAAGCCCTTGGTGAGAAACTCCATTCCGTTTTCGTTGATACCGGCCTTATGCGTCTGAATGAAGCGAAAGAAGTAACGGACCAGTTTTCTAATTTTTTTGGATCCGGCTTCACCGCTGTGGATGCTGAGACCAGATTTTTAAATAAACTGTCAGGTGTTGACGATCCAGAAAAGAAGCGAAAGATAATTGGTGAAGAATTTATTCGTGTTTTTGAAGAGGAAGCTAAAAAACTGCCTGAAGTAAGATTTCTTGTACAAGGTACCCTCTATCCGGATGTGATTGAAAGCGTATCTCCGACAGGTGGTCCTTCTGTCACGATAAAATCGCACCATAATGTTGGTGGACTGCCCGAAAAAATGCACCTGGACTTGATAGAACCATTGCGGGAATTATTCAAAGATGAAGTGCGGCAGGTCGGCAAGGCTTTGGGATTACCGGATGAAGTGCTCGGGCGCCATCCATTTCCAGGGCCGGGATTGGCAGTTCGCATTCTTGGCAAGATTACCAGAGATCGAATAGAAATTCTGCAAAAGGCAGATGCAATTTATATCGAAGAGCTGCGGAAATCAGGTTGGTACGATAAAATCTGGCAGGCTTTCGCTGTTCTTCTCCCAGTACATACCGTCGGGGTGATGGGGGATCAGCGCACATACGAGAATGCTGTTGCATTGCGTGCGGTGACCAGCACCGATGGCATGACGGCGGATTGGGGAAAATTGCCCTATGAATTATTGGGCATGGTCTCCAACAGAATCATAAATGAGGTTAAAGGGATTAACCGAGTTGTCTACGACATAAGTTCAAAACCCCCAGCGACAATCGAATGGGAGTAAGTTCAATAACGCAGCATACAGGAATGTCACTATGTGTGGAATTATAGGTTATATCGGAAATAAACAAATCGTCCCGGTCGTCATCAATGGATTACGTCGCATGGAATATCGTGGCTATGATTCTGCGGGAATTGCGGTAATTATGGATGATGAATTGCGATTATCAAAAAAACCCGGCAAACTCATCGAACTCGAAAATGTTGTTGCCAGTGGCAACGGTGCTTATAATGGCACCATAGGTATCGGGCATACACGCTGGGCAACCCATGGTGAGCCGAATGAAACAAATGCCCATCCGCATGTAAGTCACGGAAAAAAAATTGCCCTCATTCACAATGGCATAATTGAAAATTATATTGCCATCCGGCAGGAACTCTCTAAAAAAGGCTATAAATTCATAACGGAAACGGATACCGAAGCGCTGGCAAATCTTATCGAAGAATATTACACGGAGGACACTCCGCTGGAAGAAGCGGTGCGTTTGGCCTTGATGAATGTGAGTGGGACGTACGGCATCGCTGTTATTTCACCGAAAGAACCGGACAAGATAGTGACTGCACGACAAGGGAGCCCGATCGTTCTTGGTTACGGTGATGGTGAAAATATCGTCGCTTCCGACGCAGCCGCTATTTTGGATCATACCAAACATGTAACCTATCTCGACGATGGGGAGCTGGCCATTTTAACCCGCGATAACGTTGTCATCAAAACGATTGATAACAAAGCCGTGAAGAAAGAAGTCGAAGAAATTGCTTATGATCTCGAACGGATCAGCAAGGGTGGATATGATCATTACATGCTAAAAGAAATCATGGAGCAACCGCAAACGATAACCGATGCAATGCGTGGTCGTTTGCTGCGTGAAGAAGGTGACGCCCGCCTTGGAGGGTTGACCTCCGAACTGCAATCGCTGGCTTATGCCCGCCGGATTTTAATTACGGCATGCGGGACATCCTGGCATGCTGCACTCATCGGTGAGTATTTATTTGAGGAATTTGTGCGAATACCAGTGGAAGTCGAATATGCTTCCGAATTTCGCTATCGTGATCCTGTCCTTTCCAACGATTCCACAGTCTTTGTCATCAGTCAATCCGGTGAAACGGCAGATACCCTGGCGGCATTGCGCGAGGCAAAACGCAAGGGTGTGAAATGCTTTGGTATTTGTAATGTCGTCGGTTCGACCATTGCCCGTGAATCGGATGCAGGTGTTTATCTCCATGCCGGACCGGAAATTGGTGTTGCTTCTACGAAGGCGTTTACCTCACAAGTGACCGTCCTGACCTTGATAACCCTGCTGCTTGCCCGTATGCGAAGCATGTCTGCCTCAAAAGGAACCGAAATTGTAAAAGAACTCCTGGCATTACCAAATAAAATACGTACCATTTTTACCAGCATTCCTGAAATTGAAAATATCGCCAAAACATATTACCAGGCGACCAATTTTCTTTACCTCGGTCGTGGTTATAATTTTCCGGTCGCACTTGAAGGCGCTTTAAAATTAAAAGAAATTTCCTACATTCACGCGGAAGGTTATCCTGCGGCAGAGATGAAACATGGCCCCATCGCCCTCATCGATGAAAACATGCCGGTTGTTTTTATCGCAACAAAAGACTCTTCCTATGAAAAAATAATCAGCAATATCGAGGAAGTCCGGGCACGGAAAGGAAAAGTAATCGCAATTGCAACCGAAGGCGATAACGAAATTAAAAACCGGGCGGATCATGTGATTTATGTTCCCCCAACGCTCGAATTCTTAACACCACTGCTGACGATTATTCCTCTGCAATTGCTTGCCTATTATATAGCCATATTGCGAGGATGTGATGTGGATCAGCCACGCAATCTTGCTAAAAGTGTGACGGTTGAATAGAAATAAATTTTTCTGGTTTATGTTTTTCGGTCGATCATATCTGAAAAATTTGAACCGGATTGTACCATGCCGATTTTTAAAAAATAAAACATGAACCATTGCTGTTTTTATTTAAAAAGAAAGCAGCGATTATTTCGGAAAGAAAAATCTAAACAAACTGAAGATAGAAATAAAATGAAAATTAAAGCAGGGCTCCGGGGAGCGCTGCTTTATGATTTTAAAATCTAAGTGAATCCTGCTCACCATCATAGGAAGTCTAACTCCCTCAGCCTCACCGACAGAATCGCATATGGGATTTGCTCAATTTGCACAAGATAAACAAGGTAATTCACTAATGAAAACCACACGAAAATATGGAATTTCCCTTGCGTTCGTTTTTCTGTATTTGAATTTGTGTCCTGTCTTTGCTCAAGATGCCACTCCAGAGTTAAAAATTAGACCCGAAGTGGAAGCGATTTTTCATCAAGGTGTTATTTTATACAACAATGGTAATTTCCACGGTGCAAAACGCCAATTTGAACGCATCCTTGGTCAGGACCGCTGGCATCAGCGGCTCACAGCAACCTTAATTATGTATTCAAAAACGCTGACACAATTAAATATGCCAGATCTTGCGGAGGAAAGTATTCGGCAAATTCTGCGATATTTCCCCAATAGTGCTTATGTGGAAGATGCGCGTTTTCAAATGGGACTTATCCATTATCTCCGAAAAAGTTATGTCGCATCAGCAAAGCAAATGTTGTGGGCTGCGGATTATGCGAAATCCAAAAAACTCCAGCAGCGTGGTTACCAGAATGCAAGAATTCTTCTGAATGATTATTTGACCATCGATGAATTGAAAAAATTACGCACTGAATCCACCGGCTCGAAATCTGTTGAGCTTATTGTTGCAGCTGAAGCGATGCAATACTTCAAACGAGGGGAGCGCGATATTGCCGTCGAGCTCGTGCAAACCCTGATTCGCCACAATCCCGATGCTGCCAACACCCATGATGTACAAAACATCCTGAGCGGACATGTAAAGAAGGCGACCGGACAGCCGAAAATTGGCGTCATTTTACCCCTCACCGGGCAATTTGGTGAGCAAGGCAAAGGAGTTTTGCGGGGATTGAAATTCGCTCAATTGAAATTTCAGGAACAATTTCCTGCTTCCCGTGCCATGGAAATTATCGTGCGCGATTCTGAGAGCAGTATTATAAAAGCCATTCGCCAAACTCAGGAGCTGGAGTCTGATCCAGATGTATTGTGTGTTGTCGGTGAAGTGGAGAATTTCATAACTGCCGGTATCGCGGGCGTTGCCGACGCGAAGGGATTGCCCGTTTTAGCACCGGTAGCGACGGATAACGGAATTGCAGATATTGGATACAATATCTTTCAGGCCAATCCAACGCTGGGAACCCAGGCCCGCTCCATCGCGCGTTACGCTGTCGATAGCCTGGGGTACAAAACCTTCGTCACTGTTGCACCGCAAGATGATTACGGACATCAACTGGTGGATGCTTTTAGTGAGGAAATCGATCGGCTCGGTGCAGAAATCATGACGCAACGGTGGTATTATGGCATTCCCGAAAAATTGGGTGGACAATTCAAAGAAATAAGGGAGATTGCATTTCGCAAAATGCTGGAAGACAGCTTGCGAATAACGTTGCCTGGTTTTAGTGCCTTGAATAAAGATTCTCTGTGGAAGGCATACAATAATTTTGTAATGCTGGAGAATAAAATTAAAGAAGATGTTGTTGAGGCGAGCCAATTCTTCCGGGTAGAGAATGTCGATGCTGCATTTTTCCCGGTATATGATGAGGACCTTGAATACGTCGCACGCCAATTCAAATATTTCAATATTAATGCGCAAATTTTAGGGAGTGAGAATTGGTATTCAGCACAAAGTAGTGAAGATAAAAAATTGTCGTCCTACGTCAATAATGCGATTTTTGCCAGCAC
>JACKDF010000031.1 GCA_020633655.1 Deferribacteres bacterium | reverse complement strand
TCTGTATGTCCTTTGAGTTGCGCAAGTTCAATGCCGACAAACTGGCGATTGGGTTTACCTTCAAACATGGGACCAGGTTTATCGGTGAGAATGTGTGTTTGTTTGGTAGGATCGTAGGCCATGAGGTGGGTTCCCATTATTTTTTGTTTTAATATGCGTTTTCCGTTCGTAGTCCAGAGCGTGCTCCAGTTTTTCGGGCTGTTTTTTGCAGAGCACACTCTGGACTACGAACAAATATTTTTTAGGAAATGAATTTTACTTTTTCAAAGTAACTATTCAGCCTGACTTGGAGAGAAATGGTCCCTGAGCCTGTCGAAGCGCTGTCCTGAGTTTATCGAAGGGGGCCTATTTCTCTCATGAAGTAGCACCGCTCCCGCTTCGACAAGCTCAGCGTCCGCTAATGGCTGAATAGATACTTTTCAAAATTTATAACTATTTGGAAAACATGCAAGAAGGGGGTGGGATTTGTTTTGGGTGGTTTGTGTTGGGAAATCTTGTTTTCATGCTCCTTGATTAAGATATCTCACCCCGCTTGAAAAGCAGCGGGATTCTAGATAATAGATTTTGGGGTGGTACCAGGTGCGACGCACTTTGTATCAAAGTTATCGGAAAAATATTGCGTGCTTGCCTTCGTTTAAAGGAAAGTGCGTCGCACCTTCGATGGAGGAAATACGACGCACGCTGAGTTTAGTGCCCGGTTTCGTTTTGTGCCGGGTCTTGTTGTGGTTTTTTCTGTTCGACCGAACAGGCCTGGCCCATTCACGTGGGCACGCCCATTTTCGGCAAGAGCCATCGCTGCAGGATGAACCATAAAACGATGTATCCAAGTAAATAATAATCTTCCATTGTTTTCTTTTTTACTTAAAGGATTATTGATACGGTCGCATAGGGGATTTCCCACGTGCGCATTCATTTTTTTTTGGGCAAATGCCCTAAAGCTTCGTCCGTTCAGGGGGAATCCCCTGAACGATCGTTAAAAAGAGCGTGATGACTGGATTCCGGCTAGAAGCGTGCCAGAATGACTCCACGAAGGATGAACCGAAATAATTAGGCTCATTCCTCCTCCGGCTTTTGGTTTTGATGCTCTTCGGGGGCTTCCTGGTCAGGTTTTTGTTCGGGTTCCTGCGGTGTTTCTTTTTCCTCAAACATACGCAGGTAGAAGCTTTTAATGGACTTCTCCATTTGGTCGGGCAGATCAGCACTGGCTGATTTTTCTGCGAGGAGAATGGCATTTTTTATGGCCTTGGCATTGGAGCGGCCGTGGGCTTTAATCACCAGTTTTTCAAAGCCAAGAATCGGTGCACCGCCATATTCGGAGTAATCCAAACGTTTTTTCAGTTTTTTCAGCACCGGCGCCAGCATGATAATTCCCAATTTCGAAAGCAAGTTTTTTTTCCAGATGCGTTTGCCAGTCTGCATCGCCATTTCTGCCATACCTTCCATGCCTTTGAGCACGATATTGCCAGTCAAACCTTCGGTAATAATCACATCCGCGATACCGCGCATGATGTCCTTGCCTTCCACATTGCCGATGAAATTGAAATCTTTCATCTCCCGCAGGGTTTTGTTGGTTTCCACCAGGACTTCGTGCCCCTTGGTATCTTCCTCGCCGATATTCAGCAAGCCGACTCGCGGCTTTTCGATGGCGAGAATGGTTTTGGCGTAGTGAATGCCCATAATGGCAAAACTGATGAGCTGGTTGACGGTGCAGTGGAGGGTAGCACCAACGTCGAGCATGATCGTCACGCCGGTATCGCTGCGCTGGGATTTAGCTGCTGGAAATACAGCAGCCAGTACACCACGCTCAATCCCCGGCAGGCGGGGAATGGTTTTAGCGCAGGCAAGAACCGTAGCGCCTGTGCTGCCCGCGGAAACCAGCGCATCCCCTTTGTGGTCGCGTATAAGGCGAGTCGCCACATTGATGGATGCGTCGATTTTTTCGTTAACAGCTTCTTTTGGGGGATCATCCATTTCGATAACTTCCGAAGCATGAACGATACGATAGCGTTCTTCGGGGATTTTTTCTGCACGAATTAATGGTATTATGCGGTTGGATTCCCCCACAAAAACGCAGGTCAATGTTTCGCTTTCGCGGCAAGCCTGAGCCGCACCTTTGATGATTTCCCCCGGCGCGTGATCCCCGCCCATCGCGTCGATAATTATTTCATATTTTTCCATCTTCCCTCACTGAATTGGTTTACTCCACTCCTTCACCCCGGCTAATAAAGAGAAAATAAATTTGAATACAAACAAAAATTACGTGCTGCCCTGGCATATGTACTTGTTGTGATGAACCAAGGATGGGCAGGTGATTGGCACCACCCAATCCTGGTGTTCACGAATTAAACAAGCTAAAAAATACCTATCGCCCGTCGGTCGCTTCAGGCGATTTCCTGTATGCCCTCTTTATAGATGACACCGCGCTCTTCCAGGCCTTTGAGCAAGAAATCCACCGCCCGCGCATCCTGACCAATGTACTCCGGTACACTCAATCCGGTTCGGTTATACAATCCTGCAGCAATCATGCGTGCGATGACGGTTGCGGTGTAGCCAGTCGTTCGCGCCATGGAGTGGGTATTGGTTGTTTCATCGAACAGGTCGAGCAAATCAAAGGTATGGCTGATCTTTTTGCCGTTTTTCATGCCGATCACCTGTACCTGCATGATGGTAAGATCACGGTCATCTTTGTTCATTTCCCATTGGGGAAAGAGCAGTTTCGCGGTGAGATCGATGGGGCGAATGCTTTTTCCGTTTACTTTTATTTCTTTCTGGGAGAAAAACCCTGTATGCCGCAGCAGTTGCATGCGTTCCACATGTCCCGGGTAGCGCAAGGTTTTTTCTTTCATATTGGGAATTTTCATCGTGTTGGCC
The DNA here is from genome assembly GCA_020633655.1 of Deferribacteres bacterium. Taxonomy (GTDB): domain Bacteria; phylum Zhuqueibacterota; class Zhuqueibacteria; order Zhuqueibacterales; family Geothermadaptataceae; genus Bioreactorimicrobium. The sequence continues at coordinate 8,588 of JACKDF010000031.1, read as the reverse complement.
AGCGTTCGCAAGCCGTCGCTGTTGAAGGCTTCGAGCGTGCCGATGCCGCGGAAGTCACGCAATTCCAGTTCGGTAAGCGCCGGTTTCACCACGAGTTTCCCATTCTCAACCAGTCGGGCCGGACGGGTGTATTCTTCGATAACGTCGATAGGGGAGAAGACCGCTTTGTATTCCCACGGCCACTGGCGCACGAGGGGCAACCCGCCGACAAATATTGTGGCTTCCAGGGCATTGTCCATCTGCGCTGCCGCATGAGCGACAAGTACATTACTCATTCCCGGTGCGACACCGCAGTCCATTACCGCTATGACGCCTTTTTTCGCTGCAAGTTTTTGCAACTGGAACGGATCTTCCGGGAAGAAGGCAATATCGACGATGTTTTTACCGGCTTTGATTACCGCCTCAAAGGTACGGTAGCCCATAAAGCCCGGAACAGCGTTGAGGACAAAATCAAAATTGTTTACGATGGCAGAGACATTTGCAGGATTTGCCAGGTCCTGTTCGACGGTATGCAGGTGTGGGTGATTGCTGATCTTGCCAAGCGTCTCCGTGTCACGGTCGACAACAGTCACATCGAATTGTGGCTCCTTTGCCAGATCTATCGCACAGGGGCCACCAACTCGTCCTGCGCCCAAGACAACGATTTTCATTCCTGTTTTCCCTCTATTTCAAATACTGTGGTTTTGTTGTATTCGTGCTTCTGGTGGTCGGTTGCAACGATTTTAATGGTATGCATTCCCGGTGAAAGGTATTTAGGCATTTCCGCCTGCCAAAGGTGTGTTGACATGGCGCTGTTGCGAATCCAATCGGCGATCCAATCCCGATTTTCCTGCATGTAGTGCACGACAAAGGGGTCAGCCATTTTTGTATAAGTCATTTCCACCGGTGAACCATCATCGATTTGGTAAACGACCTTTGTATCGATGCCCCCAGCAAAGACGTTGACAATGATGTGCTGCTGCACCGTATCGTTTTGGGTGAATTTTCCCCGCGGAAAAGTCACACTAATCTGGTCAGCTTCCTGCAAATTTGCCGGGTGAAATCGATAACTGTAATTGTTGCCATCGAACTCGAAAATGTAGTAACCGTTGGGTGATCCGTCCGTCCCCATGGCGGCTGGTAGCCCGCGAATATCCTTCGGGCCGCTCCACCAGGCACCACAGGCTGCGCCAGGATTCACACTGATAAATTCGTTTTCGCTTGTCCAGCCATGCCGCTCACCAAATTTAAATGCTTCCGTTGTATGGGTATGGCCTGAGAGTGCCAGAAGCTTTTTTCGATCCTTGAGAATATCAAAAAGTTCATCCCGGTTTGTCACGCGATTATAATCGCCGGCGGATAAATCCGTGGCGATGGGAATGTGCTTTGACAGGACAATAAGTTTGTGTTCTGGCACAAATTTTAAATCATTGCGAAGCCATTGCAACTGTTTGTTATGAAGGAAACCAGTGTATTGTCCCTTTTTGTTCTCTTTTTCGTTCCATCCCTGATAGGCGACATCTTCCAAAATAACGAAATGCACGTCTCCGTAGTCAAAGGAATAATATTCCGGACCAAAAACACGGCGGAATGTCTCCGTGGCAAATTCATCGCTGGGTACATGGAAATTCATGTCGTGATTGCCGTGGACATTGTAGGCAACCCTGCCTAATTTTGATACGGCTTCGGTATACCGCTTATATAAACTGAGATTGTCCCAGACGATATCGCCCAGGGCAAGATAGAACAATGTTTTATGCTGCAGCATGTCGCTGATGATATCGTCACGGAAAAAATCCAGGTGTTCGTCGGTGGCAGGCTGTGGGTCCCCCGTTATTATGGCGGTAAACTGCTTGGTCTCCTGTATCTTTTGCAGTGGAAAAGTCAACAGCTTTGGCAAATCGCCGGTAGGTTCGATGCCTGGGAATTGCAATCCCGCAGGAGAGCCTTTGGGGAAATGGCGGTAGTAGAATTGGGGTAAATTTTTATCATCCAGCGGTACCTGATACCCCGAGGGCTTACTAAGGAATATTATGCAGCGATCGGTCACTGGAAGTTCAAACCGGCCATTTTTGTCCGTTAGAACCACCTCGGCCTGGTTGGAAACCGGAACGCCGGCAATGCCAGCTTCATCCTTGTCCATCACACCGTTGGCGTTTCGATCATTAAATACAATTCCATGCGCAATTTCTTCTGCTCGAACTGCAGAAAATAATATCAGGCATAAAAATGTGATGAGCAAAAAAAACGTTCGTCTCATACTCTCTCCATTTTGAATTTAATTCAGGCAATAATATAGCCGCTTTACACTTTTTTAAAAGCTCTTTTCTTTGTTGAAAGCAGTTATTTTGTTTGATTATAGGCACCATTTCTTTATTCTTGATCATGAAAAAATTTACAACCGAACCGCTCATCGAGATTGTTTGGTGGTTGCAGCAGCAACTGGAAAGGGATTCAACGCCAGGCCGAATAATTGAATTTCTTAGGACAAATCCCGATTTAAGGGCAGGTAAAGAGGGCAAATTGCCGGGGCATTCGCTGAAAAATTGGCTTGATCTCGCTGAGTATTTTAATTGCCGCTTATTATTGCCGCACCTACAGGATTCGAACCTTGTTCGCATACGCATGCAGGTTCTTGATTCGAAACACGATTGGCATAAAAATTTAACCGACGATGCAACAGAAAAATATGGTGTGGATTCGGAGTATGCGGGGATTGAAAAGCTGGAAGAACCGTACTTTTTATTGGATTATTTGCACTGTCTTCGAATCGTTTCTATTCAATCCGGGTGGCGAATTCTCAACCTGGGTGTGAACCGTGGTGATGAGTTCGCTGCATTAAATTATGTTGTTTCTCCGGAAGATTTTGCCTCCTTGCATCTCGTAGGCGTCGATCATTCCGAATCGGCTATTCAGGCTGCACGCTTACGATTCTCAGAAAATAATCATACTTTTTTTTGTTCCGATATCAATAAATTGCACGAATTAAACCTGGGTCGGTTTGAGCTTATCATATCGATTAGCACATTGCAAAGTCCAGGCCTTGATCGGGAAACTGTGCTAAGACAATTGGTGCAGCAACAGTGCAAAGATAAGAGTGCACTTCTCTTTGCTTTTCCCAATTGCCGATACATAGATGGCGAAATAAAATACGGCGCGATGATGCGGAATTATTCAACATCTGAATTATCGTTACTTGTGAAGGATGTGTCGTTTTACAAGAAGTATTTACAGCAGCATAAATTCAAAGTTCGGATTTTTGGCAAGTACTACCTGTTTGTTGTGGCCGTTCGCTAATTTCAGGCATAAAAAAAGGGCAGCCCTAGAGGACAGCCCTTTTAAGTCCGCTCAATCATGAGTGATTAAGCGCCACCCTCCTCCAAGGACGTAGAATCTTCTTCTCCATCACCGTCATCTTCTGCTTCAGGCAAAGCTTCACACTGGGCTTTCAGTCGCTGCAAACCGCTTTCAAAACTTGGCGCCAGCATTTTGTCCAGCAGTAACACGCCAAGATATCTCTCAACAGGGTAGGAGAGTTTTTGGTTAAAATGCCAGGTAGCTTTTGTACCACCTTCAACGGCTTCAAATGTAAAACCACCGTTGGCAATACCGGCTCGTGGTGATACGAATTCCAACTTCGTTTTCAGGTTTTCATTTAAATTGAGTTCAACTATTTCCAATGAACCCATCCCGATTTTTTGTGGATCACCTTCCCATATCCATTTTGAGCCTACTTCTCCTGGCGTCCCCTCGAATGAATTTTTCGCATCCGGGTCCATCGCGGCCCATGGACTCCATTTCACACGGTTTTCAAAATTTGCAACCTGCGAAAAAACGACGTCTACCGGTTTTTCAATGGTAACTTCGCGTTCCAGTGTGTAATCTGCGGGCAAAAATATCCCAACCACAAAAAACAAGACGATGATGGCGATGATAACATAAATAATTTTCTTTAATGCATTCATTGTGCGGTCCTCCTCAAACTCGCATGAATATTTTGGTTTTAAATCAAGTTTTTTATGTGGTTATGTCATAAAATCAAAGTTGAGCAGCACAAATTTAAGTGCTTTTATTAAAAAAGCAAAAGAAAACTCACGCATTTGTTACAATTGAGATTTCAAACGGAAGAATTAATTCGCCTGTTTTATGCATAGACACCAGGATTGAGCAGGGAATACCCCTGCCAATTATTCACGATGAGTTTTACATGAATTATGCAGATTAGCTATTTGAACATTCGCTTTTTCTTAGGCGAATTATTAAAAATGTCGCATTAATTCAGTCAAGGATTTTCGAGTTATTTTATTTCGAGATTGGATTTTTTCATAATATTTTCGCCAAATCACGGAACTTTATCAAAAAAAGTAAATTAAGATACAATATTTTCTTAGAGAATTGATCCGATAACATAATTGTAATTCCGAAGGCATTTAACCGCTTTCCTGTCGATTTTTAATTTGTATGATTTGAATATTTTTTTCTACAATCTATAAAAAAATACAATAGAAATATGGACTATTTGAAGTAAGTATTATAAAAAACAATAAATGACTTTAATTTGATTATTAGATTTTTACAATGTTTAAGGGACATACATCTGTATTTATCTGCTCTGAATGTAAATAAAATTTTGTATGGTTAAAGCTTGGTCTGAAATTTGATTCTATTTTTAGTATTTCAAGAATAGTTGCTCATTTACTGATGGAAAAGGGATAAAATTGGCAGGACGGACGCACCGAAATTCAACCAGGTCTATTTTTGATTATTTTCTGATTTTACTCTACACCGTAACAATAACAATCTTAGTATTTTATTTATATGATGGATTGTCTTTTTATCTCACGAACTTCACCGAGCGTGCCCATCATGCGAATTATCGTAATTTACGTCCAGCGGGATTTCGTGGACACGGTTTTGGTATCCTCGGGACCGCGATGCTGCTGCTCTTGTTTTTGTACTCGGCACGAAAACGGTTGGGTTTCCTGCGGAATTTTGGACACGTTGCAAAATGGTTAAAAATACACATCTATTTCGGCTTAATGGGGCCGTTGTTTATCATTCTTCATTCCACTTTTAAAGTAAATGGATTGATTTCAGTAAGTTTTTGGTCAATGATCGCTGTAGCATTAAGTGGTGTCTGGGGCAAATATCTCTATTTAAAAATTCCACATAACATACTCGGACGAGCTCTAAGTTTTGAGGAGATGAGCCAGAAACGAGTGCTTTTAGACCGGCATCTGAAGCATAAATTCAACATGTCAGATAAAATGCTTACCGAAATTGAACAAATTACGCAGCGGCGTGATTTAGAGACGGTGGGTATTTTTAAAGTATTGCTCTATCTCATAAAAGACGATATCACAAGGCGTGGTAAACTCCGGAAAATCGCAGAAGAATATGCCGAAACGCTTTCTTTAAATGCTGAGGATAAAAATTATTTACTTCAGTTGATAGTGACAAAGGGTAAAATGGACGGTGAAGCGTTTTTCTGGAACAGGATTCATTCTCTTTTTCACTATTGGCATGTCGTTCATAAACCCTTTGCCTATATCATGCTGCTCATCATGGCAATTCATGTTGTCATTGCTGTTTTGATGGGTTACACCTGGTTGTGATTTTTAAATGTGAATATTTTTCTCGACTGCTTATGCGATTTTCTCCAATACTGACAATTTTCGTTTCTTTATTTCCGAGTCTGTTGGTTGCGCAACTCTCACCCGGTGATCTTCATGAGAAGCATTCACATCTGGAAGGTATGACCAACTGTACCAAATGCCATGAACTCGGGAAAAAAGTATCGGCCAATCTCTGTTTGCAATGCCATGATCTTCTTCGAACACAGATTGAAAATCGAAAGGGATTGCATGCCAATGCTGAATTCAAAAATTGCGTGGATTGTCATGTTGATCATCAGGGCCGCCGCTTTGAGATGATTTTCTGGAAAAATGGAGTGGATGATTTCGATCATAATTTGACAGGTTATCAACTCGAAGGCAAACACCAATCCCTGAAATGCCGGGATTGCCATCAGGGGAAAAATATCAGAAATAAATCGTTGTTGCTTAAAAATAACAAAGCATTAGACCGGACTTACCTCGGGCTGAATGCGGCCTGTCTAAGCTGTCATTTTGATGAACATCGTGCTCAGTTAAAAAGCTCCTGTTTAGATTGTCACACACAAAATCGATGGAAACCGGCTGAAAAATTTACACACCAAAAGGCACGTTTTAAATTGACCGGTAAACACAGCAATGTGTCCTGTGAAAAATGCCATCCACTTGTCCGGGACAGGAAAAACGCGAACGATGTTGATTATGTAAAATACACAGGAATCCGCTTTAATCAGTGCACTGCTTGTCATGCAGATGTGCATAAAAATAAATTTGGACAGGATTGTGAAAGTTGCCATTCGACATTGGGCTGGCATCGTATAAAAGGGAACAAATTCGATCACGATCAGACGCGTTATCCTTTGCGAGGCCGGCATGCCAGCGTATCGTGTGAGAAGTGCCACACGCCACAGCGAAAGTTTGCTAATTTACGATTTCAAAATTGCACGGACTGTCATACGGATTACCACAGGGGGCAATTTAAAGCGCGTGCACCAGCAGGCGCTTGCGAAGAATGCCATACCGTCGAAGAATTCTCTCCCTCTGGCTTTACCATCCAACAACACCAGGAAACAAATTACCCCCTGACTGGCAGTCATCTGGCAATTCCATGCAGTGCCTGCCACCAGAAAGTGCGCTTCAGAGCCAATATTGTAACAATCCAATTCAAGTTTAAAACCACGAAATGCGATCAATGTCATGAAGATTTTCACAAAGGCGAGTTGAACAAATATGTCCTGAAATCGGGATGTGAGTTTTGCCATAATAGTGAAAGTTGGAAAGACATCACCTACGATCATAGCCAAACCGGATTTGCACTGGAAGGTCAGCATAAATTGACCGGCTGTCTTTCCTGCCATAAACCAATGAAAAGAGACGTTGGCCAATCCCCGATGAAATTTGTTGGTCTATTCAAGGAATGCCAGGGATGCCATGAAGATATCCATGCTGGTCAATTTCGTGAAGAGAAAATATCTGCGAGAATTAAGAAAAATTTCACTCGCTGCGAACGCTGTCATATTGCAGAGCATTGGCGTGCTGATAAATTCATTCACAACCGCGATGCACAATTTCGAATTGATGGAGAACATCGATATGTTGCATGCGGTGAGTGTCATAAGAAAAAATTGATAAGCGGAAATCCGATTGTCATTTATAAACCCGTCGATAGCGAATGCCGCGCTTGTCATAATCAAAATCCAGAAAAATTGAAGCTGAAAAATGGTTAATTCAACAAAAATTATTGCAACTGCCCTATTTGCCATTTCCCTTACTGTTGCACTGATGGGATATGCGGCAAAAAATCCCCATGGCAATTTGAAAATCGATTGTAAGCAATGTCACACAACAGCCTCATGGGAAGTGAAGCAGGAAAAAATACCCTTTCAACACAGTCGCACGGGATTTCTTCTGCTTGGTGGACATAAATTTGTCGATTGCATGAGCTGTCATCAGAGTTTAATATTTTCCGAAATCGGAACGGCATGTGCCGATTGTCATACGGATGTGCACCGTGGACAATTGGGCATAAATTGTGAAGATTGCCACTCATCACAAAACTGGGAAAATAGAAGCGATGTATTCGAACAACATAACGCCTCTGCGTTTCCCTTGCTTGGAGTACACGCAATTACAGACTGCGAGGCGTGTCATGTCAATCAACAACAAAACGAGTTTGCAAATACACCGACAGATTGTGAATTTTGCCATCAGCAGGAATTGGTTGCAACGACAAGTCCCAATCATATTGAAGAAGGATTAACCTCGGATTGCCAGCGCTGTCATCTGCCAACAGCAAACGATTGGGCTCGCGCCTCCTACAAGCATCGTTCGGCTTTTGTTGAACGCGGTCCGCACGCAAAACTCCCTTGTTCAAGCTGCCATTCGAATAACTTTTCCGACATATCTTCCGATTGTTATTCCTGCCATGCAGGCGATTACAACAGAACGACGGACCCGAATCACATCGTTTTTGGATTTTTGACCGATTGCCAGCTATGTCACACTGACCTGCAATGGGACGGCGCTCGTTTTGACCATTTACAAATGGCTAATTTTGAGTTAAGAGGAGCACACAGTACGATCAAATGCGGCCAGTGTCATATCGATAATCAGGTGAATAATTTACCACGCGACTGTTTTGGTTGTCACCAAAGCGATTTTAATACGGTGACTGAACCAAATCACGTAACCAATAATTTTGACCATGATTGCCTTCAGTGTCACACAGAAAGTGTATGGAGCCCTGCAACATTTGATCACAATAAAACGCAATTTCCTCTTGTTGGTGCTCATGCTTCTGTAAGCTGCGCAGATTGTCACACGAATGGCTACTCGAACCTGGCGACGGACTGCTTTAGTTGTCATGAAAATGATTTTAATGCTGTATCCAATCCGAATCACGTTACAAATAATTTTAATCATGACTGCATGCAATGCCACGATCAGGCAAAATGGACTCCGTCAAGTTTCGATCACAACAATACACAGTTTCCATTA